>DAHVAN010000297.1 GCA_027314595.1 Actinomycetota bacterium
CGCGCCCGCTCCGGCCGCTCCCGCGCCCGCTCCGGCCGCTCCCGCGCCCGCCGTGCCCGCTCCGGCCGCCGGGTCCGCGAAGAACACCTTCCGCATCTGGGCCAGGACGGCGGAGATCTCGTTCTTCTGCCTGGCAAGCTCGTCGACCTCGCGCTGCGCGGCGGCGCGGCGGCGCCCGGCTTCGGCGTCGCAGTCGGCGAGGACCTGCTCGGCCCGCGCCGTGGCCTTGGCCACGATCTGGCCGGCCTTCTCCTCCGCCTCGCTGACCAGCTTCCGGGCGTCCTGCTCGGCGTCGCGCCTGGTCTGATCGGCCTGGGCGATGGCGGCCGCGGCCCGCTGCTCGGCGTCGGCGGCCCGCCGTTCCGCCTCGGCCACCAGCGTGCGGGTGGCGGCCTGGGCGTCGGCGAGCCGCGCGGCCTCGGCCCGTTCGGCCTCCTCGCGGCGGGCGGCCAGCTCCACCTCGAGGTCGGATTCCGCCTGGGTGCGCAGCGCCTCGCTCTGCTCGAGCAGGAACTGCTCGCGGCGTCGTATGTCGTCGGCCTCGCGCTTGGCCGCGGTGACGATCTCGTCCCGCTCCCGTGCCGCCGAGGCCTTCAGCGCGGCCGTCTCCCGCTGGGCGGCCGAACGCAGGCTGGCCGCCTCGCGGTGCGAGGACGCGCTGCTGGCCATCTCGCGCTCGCCGGCGGCCCGCAGTTCGGCGGCGTAAGCCCGCGCGGCGGCCCTGATCTCGTCGGCCTCGGCCTTGACGGCCTCCACGTACTCGGCGGCCTGCTCCTGCGCCGCCTGCAGCAGTTCCTCGACCCGCGTGCCGGAAACCGAAGCGTGCCCCCGCGTTTCACGCACGAAAACAGGCCGAGGGGCCTCTTCGGAGCGCCTGCTCGGCTGTGCGTTAACGTCGGGCGGCATACGGCTCCATTCCCGCTGAGATCCTACCCGTGATCAGGCATCCGAACCGGCGCACGGCGGGCGGGCGAGCGCGGACCGGGTGCGGGGCGGTGACGGCTGGCATCGCGGCCCTGCGGCCGCTCGAGGACGGCGGCCGCCGCCCTCGCGCTGGCCGCAAAGGGCATGCGCGGCGCGGCCGTTGCGCTCCGTCCGTCGGCGGCGGGCGGTTCGCCCGGATAGGATCAAGCCCGTGCAGCGCAATGTCACGGAAGGTTCTTCCCAGCAGGCGGACGCCGAGGGGACGGGTCAAGCGCTTCATGCGCCTGCGGCGCCTCGGGGGGTGGTGGCACGCCCGCTGGGGCAGGCGCGCAGGACAGCGGCCTGGCTGCGCGCGCTCGCCCGTGACAACATCCTGTTCACGTGGGCGCTCGCGGCAGGCGCGGTGCTGCGGCTGTTCGCCGAGCTCGGGTACCCGGGCGCGCTGTGGTTCGCCGGCGACTCCTACGTCTACATCGGCGCCGCGCTGCGGCCGCAGCCGAACCTGTCCAAGTCGACCGGCTACTCGTTCTTCCTTCGGCTGCTGCTGCCGTTCCACAGCATGACCCTGGTCACCGTGGTCCAGCACCTCATGGGCCTGGCGGTCGCGGTCATGGTCTACGCGCTGCTGCGCCACTTCCGCGTCAGCAAGCTGTGGTCCACGGTCGCGGCCCTGCCCGTGCTGCTCGACGGGTACGTGATCGAGGACGAGCACCTGATCATGGCCGAGGCGCTGTTCACGTTCCTGCTGATGATCACGATGCTGCTGATGGTGTGGCGGCGGCAGGTCCCGTGGTGGGCGGCGCTGATCGGGGGGCTGCTGGCCGGCTGCGCGATCGACGTGCGGACCGAGGGCGCGGTCGTGCTCGTGCTGTTCCCGCTGGCCATGCTCATCCGCGGCTGGCGGACCCTGCGCGGCTGGCTGGCGGCGGTGCTCATGACCGTCGGGCTGCTGATACCGGTCGGCGGGTACGTCGCCTGGTTCCACGAGCGGACCGGGCACTACGACGTGACCTTGTCCATGGGCTTCTACCTGTGGGGCCGCGTCTCCTCGTTCGCCAACTGCGCGATCATCAAGCCGACGGGCGCCGAGGCGGCGATCTGCCCGAAGGAGCCGCTGTCCCAGCGGACACCGCCGGGCAACTTCATCTGGCACGCCAGTGAGATCCACAACTCTCCCCCCGGCGTCAAGCCCGTCCGCGTCTTCTCGCCGGTGACGCCGGCGAACAACAAGCTGCTCACCGACTTCGCGATCCGCGCGGTGGAGGCGCAGCCGTTCGGCTACGTGAAGGCGGTCGTCAAGGACGTGCTGCTGTCGTTCGGCTTCCCCCGGATCAACTACCCGGGCGCGGGCACGGTCTTCTACTACAACTTCCACCTGCACTACAAGACCACTGGTCCTGGTGCCTACAACACGGAGCCGCCCAACAACCCGAACCACGAGTGGATCCCCGGCGGCACCGCCTACCAGGACTGGATGAACTACGGCCACCAGGCGCCCGGCCGGGTGATCGAGGTCTTCGCCATCCCGATCCTGATCTACCAGCGGCTGGTGTTCACCTACGGCCCGCTGTTCGCCGTCATCCTGGCGATGGGCCTTGGCGGCCTGCTGGCCCTGCGGCGCCCGCTCCTGCCGCTGCGGCAGTTCCTCAGGCCGCGCCCGTTCCCGCTGCGCTGGCAGGTGCGCGGCACGCCCATGCTGCCCTGGGTGACCGCGGTGGGCCTGCTGGTCGCCCCGATCGCCGTCGCCGACTTCGACTACCGCTACCTGCTGCCGGTGCTGCCGTTCGCCTGCGTCGCGGCGGGCCTGGCGTTCGCCCCGCGGCGCGGGGCCCGCGCTCCCAGGCAGCCGTCACCGGCCGGCGACCACGTAGAGGCGACCGTCCCCGACACCGTCGCCTAGCGGCGCCACCGGCGCGGGGGGGCGGGGCCGCGAGGGCGCGGGGGCGCCAGCCGCCGAGCCGCTTGCGCGGCGCGGCTGCGTGGCGCTTGCGCG
>DAHVAN010000298.1 GCA_027314595.1 Actinomycetota bacterium
GGCGCCCGCGGCGCCCGCGGCGCCCGCGGCGCCCGCGGCGCTCTCGGCGCTCTCGGCGCTCTCGGACGCTCCCGGCCGCGCCGGCGCCCCGACGATGAGATCGACCAGTTCGTGCTCGTGGATCTCGCCGGCCGGCACGTCGGCGACGACCCTGCCGTCCCGGAGCACGACGACACGGTCGGTGATCGAGCGGACCGCGACCAGGTCGTGCGAGATGAACAGCACGGCCGCCCCCTCGGCCACCACGGCCCTGATGAGGTCGAAGAGCCGTTCGACCTCCTCCTCGGGAAGGAACACGGTCGGCTCATCGAGAACGAGCACCGAGTGCCTGTAACCGCTTCGCGTCCGGTACCTGCGCAGGTCTTCGGCTGCCCGGACGATCGCGAGCCGCGCCTGGTCGACCGGCGCCAGCTCGCCCGACCGCTGGTCGAGGTTGAGCCGGACCTGGTAGCGGTCCAGGACGGCCGCGGCCGAGCGGCGCTCGGCGAGCCAGTTGATCGGCGCCCACGCCCGCGCGCCGCCCCGGATGCGCTGGCCCAGCGTCAGGTTCTCCAGGACGGTCAGCCCCGCCGCCAGGGCCAGGTTCTGGTAGACGAAGCTGAGCCCGATCTCGCTCGCCTGGCCGGGAGCAAGGGGCAGCGGAACCTCCTCGCCGCTGACGAACAGGCGGCCGCCCGCTTCCGGCGCGTGCACTCCGGACAGCACCTTCACCAGCGTCGACTTGCCCGAGCCGTTCTGCCCGACGAGCCCGACAACCTCGCCGTGACCGATGCGGAGGTCCACGTTGTCCAGCGCCCGGTTGCTGCCGAAATCCTTGGAGATCTCGCGCAGCTCGACCGCTGGCGGGGCGGATGCCCGCTCGCCGGACGCCGGAGGCTCCGGCCGGGCGACGCGCCCGCCTGACGCGCCCGGCGTTCCCGTGCCCGTGCCCGTGAACGACAACCCGCGCCTCCTTCCTGCTGCTGGGGAATCCCGGAGCGGGGCAGCAGCCCGGCGCGGAACCATCCGCCCGGGCTGCTGCCCGCCCGCAGAAACCGGTGTGTCAGACCTTGCCCGTCACGGCGTGCCGGTCATCGAGCCGTTGAGCGTCGCCGCGGCGGTCAGCGCACTGCCCGACAGCGGCGGCAGCCCCAGCAGGCCGCGGAAGCCGTTGACCCAGCTCGTTCCCCAGCCGCCGGTTTCCAGGACGTTGACAGCGTTCTGCGGGGTGGCGATCCGGTCCGGGCCGATGGCCTGGTTGTACGGGATGGGAGCCAGGTGCTCCAGCGCACGGGCGGTCTGCAGGAACATCAGGTACCCGGTCCACGGCGGGTACCCGCCGATGTCACTTTGGATGATGTCGCTGCCCGGCGCCGCGGTCTGCAGCTTGATGAAGGGCGCGCCGCCGCCGAAGGCGAGGTAGGTCTTGATGTCGCTGCTGCGGTGCGCGGCCTGGATGCCCGCGAGCATGTAGGTCAGCATCCCGGAATAGTCGGGGAACAGGACGCTCACGTTCGGGTGCTGCAGCAGCGCGGCGCTCACGGCGCTCTCGACGTTCGTCTGCCATTGCGGCACCTCGACGTTCACCTCGCTCACCGTGCAGGCGGGGCAGGTGGCCTTCAGCTCGGCTTTCAGGGAGCTTTCCATGATCGCCGTGGCCGGGCCCGTCGCGTACGACGTGATCGCGATGGCGTTGAACGGCTGGCCGTTGTGCTGGGCGACCGCCTGGTCGACGGCGAGCTTGGCGTCGAGCGCGTAGGGGTCGACGTTGTTGTAGGTGACCCCGGCGGCCGCGGCCTCCTGGGGGGTCGCCCCGTAGACGGCCACCGCAAGGCCGGCCTTCATCGCCTGCTTGAGCGCTGGCGCGCTCGTTGACGGGTCCACCGCACACCCCATGTCGATCGCGGCGTATCCCTGGTGGATCGCGTCCTCGATGGCGGTGTTGTGCTCGGCGGTGGTGCCCTCGTTGGAGAAGATCGTCGGCTTCATGCCCAGCGCGGACGCGATCGCCGCGTCCGCCTGCGCAATCTCCTCGCAGGCGGCCAGCGCGCTGACGCCCGGGATGATCATGATCTTCTTCCCGGCCAGGTTCGAGGTGTTCGGCACCTTGCCGCCGTAGTCGGCCGCGTACGTGCTGAAGCTTGGTACGGCCGCGGCCTGGCTCACGGCGCTGGAGAGCGCGGCGACGTTCGCGCTTGAGGACGCCCCCGTGCTGGTTGAGGAGGACGCCGTGCTCGACGGGGTAGAGCTGGAACTGGAGCTGCCCGGACTGCCCGATGACGAGCACGCCGCCAGCAGCATCGCGGCGCCGACCGCCGTCACCCCGAAGGCGACGCGCGACGCGCGGGGAGCCTGCCTGCCTAGCCTGAAACTTCTCATGCGCCCTCGCATATCCCACCCAGGTCTGACAAGACCATGACGCCGATGTTCCGGATGCGGCGCTGCCGGGCCTGATCCGGGGCGTTCTGCACCTGCATGCGTCCGCCCGCCAGCGCGTAGCTCACAGGGTTGATCTCGGCGCACAAGATTGTCAACATCACCGTCAACATGATCCGATCTCATTCTGGTCACTATCGTGTCGCCCAGATTCAGCACCGCGTAAAGCTGTGCTCCAGCACAGTCGCCCGCGGCCCGCGGGCGGGCCGTTCCGTATCCGATAAACGGCATTTATTGCCCTGTGATAAGTAACTATCAAAGCCCCTCCGCCGGAAGCCGCCCGAACGCGTCTTCAAAGAACGTCGATATCCACGGCTCTTATGCCGGCCATAAGCGTGCTCGATCCGTCCGGCGCGAATGCCCCGGGCGCGAGGCCCGGCGCGGCGAGCGCTGTGGGCGGGCACAGCCAAATACGCGCGCCGCTGATCATCCGCCATATTGTCAACAAGTTGGGCGCAACTTACGCTGGCGATGTCAGGCGGCAGGCAGGCGGCTGCGACCGGGACAGTACAGTGCGACCGGGACAGTACAGAGAGCGAGTGCGCATGGTCGATAACAGCCAGGCGAACGGCGGCCCGGCGGCGCGGGACCTGTCTGATGGCGCGGACCAGCCAGCCCGGCCGGCGACGCTTGAACGGGGACGGCCGGTCACGGACGCGGAACTGCTGCGGCGGGCGGACTGGATCCGGCTGCAGACCGTCGGCCTGATCGCGCGGGCCGGGCTTGGCCACTACTCGAGCACGTTCTCCTGCGCGGAGATCGTCGCGACGCTGTACTACCACGCGCTGCGGCTGCGCCCGGGCGAGCCGCACTGGCCGGATCGGGACCGGTTCCTGCTCGGCAAGGGGCATGTCGCCACCGGGCTGTGGCCGGTGCTCGCGGACCTGGGCTACTACCCCGCGGACTGGCTCGGGCAGTTCGGCAAGGTCGGCTCCCCGCTGAACGACCACCCGAACATGAAGCTGGCACCGGGCATCGACTTCAGCTCAGGATCGCTCGGCCACAACCTGTCCGTCGGCACCGGGATGGCGCTGGGCGCGAGGCTGTCGGGCCGTGACTACCGGACGTTCGTGCTCACCGGGGACGGCGAACTGCAGGAGGGCCAGGTCTGGGAGGCGGCGATGGCCGCCGGGCACTACAAGCTCGGCAACCTGGTCGCGATCGTGGACGCCAACGGGTTCTCCGGCAGCGGCCCCACCTCGGCCGCGATGAACATCGAGCCGCTCGCGGACCGCTTCGCCGCGTTCGGCTGGCTGACCCGCGAGGTCGACGGTCACGACGTGGCCGCGCTGCGCCGGGCGTTCGGCGCCTTGCCCGGCACGGGCAGCCAGCAGCCGGTATGCCTCATCGCGCGGACCCGCAAGGGGCACGGCGTGGACATGATGGAAAAGCAGCCGCAGGCCTGGCACCTTGGCCTGCTCAGCCCCGAGCAGCAGGCGGACGTCGTCGCGGAGATCACCGCGCGGATGGAGCTTGCCGCCGGAAGCGCGCAGTGAACCCCGGGAGGATCTAGTGGCCACTCGCAAGATGGTCGATGTCTTCAGCGACATCGGCCGTGACACCGCGCTCAAGGCGAACCCGTCCGGATACGCCATCACCGAGCTGGCCGCGCAGGACGAGCGGATCATCACGCTGACCGCCGACCTGTCCAACGTCCTCGCCGAGTTCCGCACCGCCTTCCCTGAGCGGTACATCGAGCTCGGCATCGCCGAGACCAACTCGGTGTCGCTGGCCGCCGGGCTGGCGACGTGCGGGTTCGTGCCCTACATCTTCTCCATGGCGCCGTTCGGCGTGCTCAAGACCGCCGAGCAGCTGCGCACCGACGCCGACTACAACCACCTGCCGGTCCGGCTCGTCGGCCGGCTGTCGGGCCTGGCCATGGGGTACTTCGGCACCAGCCACTACGCGGTCGAGGACATCGCGATCGCGCGCACCATGGCCAACACGACCGTGGTGGCGCCCGCGGACCCCAACGCCGTGCTCGCCATCATGCGCGCCACCGCCGACCTGCAGGGCCCGGTCTACATCCGCATCGCGGAAGCGGCAGAGGCGGTCTACGACCAGGTGCCCGCCATCGGGCACGGCCAGTGGCCGCACCTGCGGGACGGCACCGACGTCACGCTCGCCGGCCACGGCATGGGCGCCGGCCTCGCCGTCGGGGCGGCGAAGGTGCTCGCCAGCCAGCACGGAATCAGCGCCGACGTGTACGACGCCGCCTTCCTCAAGCCGCACGACGAGGCCGCCGTCGTGGCCAGCGCGAGCCGCACCGGCAAGGTCCTCACGATCGAGGACCACCTCCAGATCGGCGGCCTCGGCAGCATCGTCGCCGAGACGGTCGCCCGGCACAAGCTCAGCGTCGACCTCATGCAGGCGGCGCTGCCCGACAAGGACCTCGAGGTGGGCGTGCCCGCCGAGCTCTACGAGTACTACGGCCTCACCGTGAACGGCGTGGTCGCCAGGGCCCTCGAACTAGTGAAGGGGTGAGACGAGAAACGATGCGAGAACCACTGCTCGATCCCACCGGCGACGCCGGGCGGGACACCAACACCACGCTGGCTCCCCGGCCGCAGTCCCTGCAAGGCCTGATCGTCGGGCTGCTCGACAACGCCAAGCCGAACGGCGCCGTGATCTTGCGCGCGGTCGGCCGCGAACTGCAGCAGCGGTACGGCGTGCGCGAGATCCGGATGTTCGCCAAGGGCTACTTCGGCACGCCGGTCGAGGAGAGCGTCGTCAACCAGATGCTGCACAACTGCGACTTCGCCGTCGCCGCGATCGGTGATTGAGGCTCGTGCAGCGCGGCCAGTCTGGCCGATGGGATCGTGCTGGAGCGGGCAGGCATCCCCGCTGTCAGCCTTTGCACCGATGCCTTCCGTATTACCGCTGAGGCGATGGCGAACCAGCTCGGGTTCCCCGGCTACCAGTACGTGGCCCTGCCGCACCCGATCGCCAGCCGCACCGAGAAGGAGATCGACGAGCTCGCCCGCGACGCGCTGCCGGAGATCATCCGGGTTCTCGGCGCCGGGCTGACCATCCGGCCGCAGAACTGAAGGAGGTTCGCCGCATGAGCTCTGCCGAGGACCCGCCCGCCGGCGACGACGCTCCGCTGGCCGACCCGGCCGAGGTCCGCCGCGCGATGGAGTACTACGCCGAGCGCGGCTGGACCGACGGCCTGCCGGTCGTCCCGGTCACCGAGTCCTACCTCGCCGAGTTCCTCGCCGCCACGGCCAGGGACCCGGGCGAGGTGCTCATCCCGATGCCGCACCTGAACAAGAACCTCACCGTGCGGCTGGCCGCGATCAACGCGGCGCTGGCCGGCTGCCTGCCCGAGTACTTCCCCGTCGTGCTCGCCGCGTGGGACTCCTTCCTCAAGGACGGCATGGTGACCAGGTCCATCTGGCAGTCCACCACGGGAACCGCCGGGTTCGTCGTGGTCAACGGCCCGGTCAGGGGCCGGATCGGGCTGAACTGCCGGGGCAACGTGTGGGGCTCCGGGTTCCGCGCCAACGCGACGATCGGCCGGGCGATCAGGCTCGGCGCGATCAACGGGCTCGGGCTGCGCCCGCACGTGTTCGACCAGGCCACCCAGGGCACGCCGGCCAAGTACTCGTGCTGCATCGGGGAGAACGAGGAGGACTCCCCGTGGCCGGCGCTGCACGCCGACAACGGGTTCGGCGCGGACGACAGCGCCGTCGCCGCCACGGTCATCCGCTCGGTGCTGCACATCGAGGCCCGGCACACCACGGTCCCCGAGCAGCTCGCGGCGGACTTCGCCGACTCGTTCTGCCGCACCGGCGCGCTGGTGCGGGCGCGGGCCAGCGGCTACGTGGTGCTGAACCCCGAGCACGCCCGGCTGCTCGACAAGGCCGGCTGGACCAAGCAGGACCTGCGCCGGGCCATCGCCGAGCACGGCGTCCGCAGCTACCGGCAGCTCGCCGCGGCCGGCAAGGAGGCCGTCGCCGGCGGCACCGGCTGGCGGCTGCCCGCCAGCCATCCGGACGCGGTCGAGAACACCCCGCCGCAGGACCTGGACAGCCCCGTCCAGCTGATCAAGTCCATCGACGCGATCCACATCGTGGTGGCCGGAGCGCCGAACGCCGGCGTCTCGTCGATCGTCGAGACGTTCGGCCCGTTCGACCGCCCGCCCGCCATGACGAGGGTGGAGGAGAACGGCTGAAGGCCCGCCCGGCGGCCCGTGAGCGGCGGGAGTCCCCCGCCTCACGGGCCGCCGTTTCTCGGCAGGGTTCGGGATTCCGCGGCCTGGCAGCGGATTCCGACCGCGCGGCGCACGAATCCCAGCGTCGCGGGCACATTAGGCGTCGATCCTGCTGTCGGCGTCCCCGGCACGCTCGACCGCCTCACTCACCCGCGATCCCCAGTCCGCGAACGCGTCGGCAACGATCCTGGCCAGGATCTCCTCACCGGACCGGAAGTACTTGTAGACGCTGCTGCGCGCCAGGCCGGCCGCCGCCCCCACGGCGGCAGGGGTGACGGCGGCACGCCCACTGGCGAGCAGGAGCTCGCGGGCGGCCTCGAGCAGCGCGCGTTCCTGATTCGCCCGGGCCGGCGGCAGCCGTGATCAGAAGATTGTGTGTACTTTGGCCCCTGTCAGAGGGTCAAAGTACACACAATAAACCTGGTGTGGTGCGCGTGTGACCAGGGGGGCCAGCGTCCCGCCCGCCCGGCGGTGCCGTGACCACCGGAGGGCCACCGGAGGCCAGGACACCGACTCCAGCGGCTCCAGGACGAGGGCCGATCTCACCCGCCACAGCAGCGCGGCCCCGGTGTCCGCGGCCGTGCCGTGACCACAAGCGGCTGCCCGCGCGCCCCGCCCGGCAGGACAACGCCGGCCCGGACGCAGGCCGGCTTCTTGCCCGGGTGCGGACGGGGTACCAAGCTCGATACTGGGGCAGCGCCAGTCGATCGGGGAAGGAGCAGGCTTGAGTAACGAGCGAGCCCTGGTGCCAGGGCGAGCGGGCAGGCAACCCGACATCACCGAGCCGAGCAGGCGGACGCCGGTGTACGGGGAGTTCGACGTGGTCGTGGTCGGCGGCGGGCCGGCCGGGATCATGGCCGCCACGGCGGCCGCGCGGGCCGGACAGTCCGTGCTGCTGATCGAGCGGTACGGATTCCTCGGCGGGGCCGGAACGGCCGGCGGGCTTTCCACGTTCTGCGGGCTGCACGCGCGCACCTATGGCGAGGACATCCGGGTGATCCGCGGGCTCGCCGACGAGCTGCTCGGCCGGCTGGCCAGGCTCGACGGCCTCAGCGCGCCGCACCTGACGATCGCCGACGGGATCGCGGCGCAGGCGTTCGACATCTCCGCCTACAAGATCGCCGCCGACGAGCTGGTCACCGGGTCCGGCGCGCGGATCCTGTTCCACGCGATGGCCGTCGGCGCGGTCATGAAGGACCAGCGGACGATCGACGCGGTGCTGATCGAGTCCAAGTCAGGCCGCCATGCCGTCAGGGCGCGGTTCTTCATCGACGCCTCAGGCGACGGCGACCTCGCCGCCTGGGCAGGCGTGCCGCATGAGAAGGCGCCGCCGGTCGACGGGATGATGTACCCGTCGCTGATGTTCCGCATCAACGGCGTGGACGTCGCCAGGGCCGGCCCGGCGCCGTGGCGCACCGTCGAGCGGCTCATGGACGAAGCGGAAAAGGCGGGCACCCACACGTTCCCGCGCAAGAAGCCGATCGTCCGCCCGCAGCGCAACCCGCTGGAATGGCGGGCCAACCTCACCCAGCTGCGCCGCGAGGACGGCGGCGCGATCGACGGCACGAACGTGGACGAGCTGACCCGCGGCGAGCTGACCGGCCGCCGGCAGGCCCTCGACGCGTTCACCTTCATCAGGGACCGCACGCCAGGCTTCGAGGACTCCTACATCGTCGACATCGCCCCGCAGATCGGCATCCGCGAAACCCGCCGGATCATCGGCGCGTACCAGCTCACCGAGGACGACGTGCTCGGCTGCGCCGACTTCGGCGACACCATCGGCGTGAACGGCTGGCCGGTGGAGTCGCACGTGGCGGGCACCGTCGAGTTCCGCTGGCAGCGCGAGCCGCGCGGGTTCAACCAGCTCCCGTTCCGGATCATTGTCCCGCCCGCCGTGCGCAACCTGTACGTCGCCGGGCGCTGCGCCTCGATGACCCACGGCGCGCAGTCCGCCGCCCGCGTGACGGGCCCGTGCTTCGCCATGGGCGAGGCCGCGGGCACCGCCGCCGGCATGGCGCTCGGCGCGAGCACCCGCGGGGACGCCATCGACGTCGGGGAACTGCAGCGACGGCTGGAGAACCAGGGCGCCTTCCTCGGCCGCGGCGCCCCCGCAGCCGTTCTGTGAGATAGCACGGCGCGCGCTTAGCTCGCCGCGCTGGTGACCTGCGCTGGCCTAGGGCGCAATCAAGGCCCTTCGCCTGGCAGGAAGTCGCCGGCCAGCGAGCTGACCTGCCAGCTTCCATCTGAGGCACGTGTCATTGTCGCGACGTACGCCAAGGTGTTTACCGGATCGCTGTATATCCAGGGACCCTGATTCGACTGCCGGGTGTAAGATTTCGCCCACACGGTGACATCTGCCTCGATACTCGCGCTTCGCCCGGCAACGGCGACGCTGCGAAAGACGACCTTCGTCACGCCGGACCCGAGATTGACCTGATCGGCCGAAGCGTCCATGAGAAGCATGTGGTTGAGGCCAACTTCTTCGCGGCTGACCAGCTCCGGCGAAAAGTAGCGGGCAAGTTCCCGCCGCCCCGCTGTCAGCAACTGCGTCCGGGCGGCGGCCGGGACCGCGTGCATCGCGGCGTGTGAGCGCATCCCGGAAAGGGAGGCCGTGACGTAGCCGCCCGACGGTGACCCGGCGGACTGCGCGGCCTGCATGGCCGCGCTGAATGTCGACTTGACCAGGGTTGCCTGACTCGGCTCCGGCTGTCGCGCCACCTTGAGAGCATCGGAGCTTACGGCCACGCTGTTCGCCAGACCGAAATACACGGCACCCACGCCTGCCACAGCAACCGCCGCAGCCAGGGAAAGCCCCCACGTCCTACGGGTAAGCACCTTCCCGAACTCCTTCCAAGGGCCTCAGGAATTTACGCGTCGCTGGAGAATATGGCATGAAATAGATCGCGGCGGCCGCCCGTTCCGGATTATAGGGGCACAGCGAGGCAGGCATGGTAGCGGTCGCGGAGCCCGTGGGCACCGAGTTACTCCGGGGCGCCCCCGTGGCATCGCCACAAGCGGTGGCGGCCGCGCTCGTCCCGCGGGGACAACGCAGGCTTCCGTCGGCTCGGGACCCGCTCGGGACCTTGCCGAATGGCAGGACGACGTATCAGGCTCGGTACTGTGCCAGACCGAAAGCTGCGCTCCAACTTCACGCCGGGCACCACGCCGTGGGCGATGCGCCGCGCGCAGTGGACCGCCCTCGGGCTCACCGACGCCGACCTGGAAAAACCCAAGATCGCGATCGTCAACTCCTCGTCGGGCCTGGCCAGCTGCTTCAGCCACCTCGACGAGATCGTCGCGCCGCTGACGGAGGCCATCAGGGCGGCCGGCGGCGTGGCGTTCGAGGTCCGCCCCGCCGCGCCGAGCGACGCGATCACCAGCGCCGGCGCCGCGGGCCAGTACATCCTGCCCAGCCGCGACCTGATCGCCAGCGACATCGAGGTGGCGGTCGAGGGCGCGCTGCTCGACGGCATGGTGTGCCTGGCGTCGTGCGACAAGACCACGCCGGGCCAGCTGATGGCGGCCGGGCGGCTCGACATCCCGACGATCATCGTCGCCTGCGGCTACCAGCCGTCCGGGGTCTACCGGGGCGAGCCGGTCGACTTCGAGGACATCTTCCGGTTCGCCGGGCACGTGGCCGCCGGCCGCATGACGGTGGACGAACTCGCCGAGATGAGCAGCCGCGCGGTCACCGGCCCCGGCGTCTGCGCCGGCATGGGCACCGCGCACTCCATGCACCTGGCGGCGGAGGCGCTGGGCATGGCGCTGCCGGGCAGCACGCCCGCTCTCGCCCGGGGGGAAAAGATGTGGGACGCCGTCGCACGGGCCGGCCGCCGCATCGTCGAGCTGGTCGCGGCCGATGTCCGTCCCAGGTCACTCCTAACGAGCCGTGCCTTCTCCAATGCCGTCACGGCGATCCTGTCGGTGAGCGGGTCCGTCAACTGCCTCAAGCACCTGCAGGCCATTGCCGTCGAGGCGGGCTGCGACGTGGACGTGTACCGGCTGTTCGAGGAGCTCGCCCCGAAGGTCCCGCTGCTTGCCGACGTCAAGCCGAACGGCGGCACGCAGATCACCGCGTTCGACGCCGCCGGCGGCACGCTCGGCCTGCTGAGGCAGCTCGCTCCCCTGCTGTACCTGGACCAGCCCACGGTCGGCGGGACGACGCTGGGCGAGGCGGTCGCCGCGGCCGCCGTCGACGAGGACGTGATCCGCCCGGCGGCCCGGCCGCTGGCCACCCACCCCGGCATCGTGGTGATGCGCGGCTCGCTGGCGCCCGACGGCGCCGTGCTGAAGCGGACGGTCGCCGACGACGCGCCGCTTTCGTTCCGCGGGCCCGCGAAGGTGGTGCGTTCGCGGGAGGAAGGCGTCGCCGCGGTCAAGGCGGGCCAGGTGCGGGCCGGGGACGTAGTGGTGCTGACCGGGCTCGGGCTGCGCGGCTCCCCCGGGATGGGGCTGACCTCGGCGCTGATGTTCGCCATCGACGGCGCGGGCCTTTCCGCGTCGGTCGCGGTGATCACGGACGGGCAGATGTCCGGGCTGGTCAACGGCGGCCTGGTGGTCGCCGAGGTGTCGCCGGAGGGCGCCGCGGGCGGGCCGCTCGGCCTGGTCAGGGACGGCGACACGATCAGCGTCGATGTCGCCGCGCGGGCGATCGATCTCGAGGTCGACGCTGCGGAGCTTGAGCGCCGCCGCGCGGAACTGCCGCCGCTGGCGGCGCCCGCGGGCTGCGGCTGGCTGTCGGTCTACGCGCGCACGGTCGC
>DAHVAN010000301.1 GCA_027314595.1 Actinomycetota bacterium
GCACGCTGCTGGCCCAGCTGGAGGCCGGCACCGATCCGCGGGTCGAACGGTACTGGCAGCTGACCGCCGTCATCACCGGCAAGGGGCCGTTCTCGTCGCAGGCACCCCTGAAGTGGCTGGCGGCGGCGCTGCGCGCCCAGCGTGAGCAGGGACGGTGAGCCGGTGATCGAGGTTCGCCAGCTGACCAGGCGCTACGGCGCGACGGCCGCCGTCGATCAGCTCAGCTTCGATGTCCGGCCCGGCGTGGTGACCGGGTTCCTGGGGCCGAACGGGTCGGGGAAGTCCACCACGATGCGGCTGATCCTCGGCCTGGACAGTGCGGACGCGGGGCAGGCCCGGATCGGCGGGCGGCCCTACCGTGACCTGCGGTGGCCGCTGCGCGAGGTGGGGGCGCTGCTGGAGGCCCGGGCGTTTCACCCCGGCCGGGCGGCCCGCGCCCACCTGGCCGCGCTGGCCGCCGGCAACGCGATCCCGCGGGCCAGGGTCGAGGAGGTCCTCGCCCTGACCGGGCTGGAGCAGGCAGGGGGCAAGCGGGCCGGGACGTTCTCCCTCGGGATGGCGCAGCGGCTGGGCATCGCCGCCGCCCTGCCCGGCGACCCGGGCGTGCTGCTGCTCGACGAGCCGGTCAGCGGCCTGGACCCGGAGGGGATCCGGTGGATCCGCGGCCTGCTGCGCTCACTGGCCGCCGAGGGCCGCGCGGTGCTGGTCTCCAGCCACCTGATCAGCGAGACGGCCCTGATGGCCGACCACCTGGTGGTGATCGGCCGGGGACGGCTGCTGGCCGACACCACGGCCGCCGAGCTGGCGGCCCGGGCTTCCACCCTGGAAGAGGCCTTCTTGCAGCTGACCGGCGACAGCACCGAGTACCGGGCGGCCCGGTCATGACCGCCGGGACCCGGCGCCTCCCGCCCGGCCGGTACCGGTTCCGGCACGTGGCCCGGATGGAATGGGTCAAGCTGGCCAGCCTGCGCTCCACCTGGGCGACCCTGGGGATCACCATCGCCGCGGCCGCGGGAATCGCGGCACTGGCCGCGGCAGGCACCAAGAGCCCCTCCCAGGACCTGGTCAACAGCATGATGACCGGCATGTTCGCCGGGGTGCTGCTGGCCGGCGTTCTCGGCGTGCTGGCCGTGACCGGCGAGTACACCTCCGGGACGATCCGCGCCACCCTCGCCGCCGCGCCCCGGCGCCCGCTGGTGCTGGCCGCCAAGGCCGCGGTCTTCGGCGTCACGACGCTGGTCACCGGGCAGGCAGCGGCGTTCCTTGCCTTCTTCGCCGGCCGCACGGCGCTCGGTCACGGCATCGCCGCCCCCGCGCTCAGCCAGCCCGGCGTGCTGCGCACGATTCTGCTGAGCGGCGCCAGCGTGGCCCTGGTCGGGCTGCTCGGCCTGGGCCTGGGAGCGATCATCCGGCACACCGCCGCCGCGGTCACGGTGCTGGTCAGCGTCGTGTATGCCGGCGAGCTGTTTCTCGGGCAGCTCAACCGCACGATCGACGCCTACCTGCCGGCCTACATCGCCGGCGACACGCTGGGCGGCCACACCTGCGGCCCCGGCGCGGTCGCCTGCCCCCTGCCGGCCTGGGCGGGCATGAGCGTCCTCGCCGCCTACGCCGCCGCCGCGCTGCTCATCGGCGGCTGCATCCTCGCCTGGCGCGACGCATGACCCGCGGAGAAGTGGCCTAGTTCAGAGAAGCCGGAGTCTCCCGCGCCGCCCTCTACCACACCTGCCCGCACCTGAAAGAAGAGTTCGAGCGCCGACTCGCCGCAGTGCACGTCGGCGGAACTGCCCCCGACCCGCGAGACGCCCAGGTGACCCGGCTCAAAGCGCAGAACGGCGAGCTCAGGCAAAAGCTCGCCGGCCGTGACGCCGCCATCCGCGAGCTCGAGCAGTTCAGGGAACTGGCGCTGTCACGGCTCGCCGCCCAGCACGACGAGATCACCCGCCTCTGCCGCCAGGCCGTCCCCGCCAGGGCCGGCAACGTCCGTCCCCTTACCCCCCGCGTCACCGCGAGCAAGGAGACCCCATGAGTACTCAGCCCGTTCGCCGGATGATCGTGAAGCCGTCCCAGCCCTTCGATCCCACGGTCTGGATTGCAGTCGCCTCCAGCCGCTCGTCCCGGCTGATGTCCGCAAGGACCGTCCGGACTCCCTGGACCCGGCCGTCAGGGCTGCTGGCGTCGGTGACGGCACCGTCGCGCACGACGTTGTCGATGACGATGACGCCGCCCGGGCGCGTAAGTGCGAGTGCTGCCCTCAGGTACTCGGGGTTACTGGGTTTGTCCGCGTCGATGAACACGAATCCGTAGGGTTGCGTGCCGTCCTCGACCAGCCGGCGGGCCGATTCTGCGGCGGGGCCGACAATGACGTCAACGCGATCGGCGACACCCGCGCGTTCAAGGTTCTCACGGGCGACCGCGGCATTCCCCTCCTCCAGTTCGAGCGAGGTGACGTGGCCTTTCGCCCCGACGGCACGCGCGAGCCAGACGGTGCTGTAGCCGGCCAGGGTGCCGAACTCCAGGACTCGATCCGCACCCGCGATCTGGCACAACAGCGCCAGGAGCTTCCCCTGGTTCGGCGCGACCTCCGCCTGCGGCATCGTGGTCCGGGCACCGGACCTGCGGGCACTGACGAGCGCACCGTCCTCGGGGACGAGCGTGTCGACGAAGTACGCGTCAACCTCACGCCAAGCCTCTGCGGATGCATACATGCGTGTTCCTCCCTTGGTTCCATGCCCGATTTCACCATTACACATAGCGACGCCTTACTTCAGAGAACCAGGCGAGCGACGGATCCTGCTGCTCGCAGCCAGCCTCGCCGACGGCCTCCCGGTTGACCTCCGCGAGGCCATCGCCGGCATCGACCCGCGCAACGCCGGCCTAGTCGTGACCGCCGTCCGGCACGCAGCCGGGCAGCGCCCGTGAGCGTCAGCCGCCCCGGCGAACCTGGCGCGAGCCAGCAGCAGCCAGCACCACGTCGGCCAGTTCGGCCGGGGAGAGCCGGTCCGAGCGCAGCATGAGCGTCCCGCCCGGCTGGCGGGCAGCGGCAGCCACCATCTCATCCACGCCGGTCATGCCGAACTTGCGGGCTCCCTGCTCCCAGTCGCCGCCGGGGTGAGTCACGCGGGCATTGAGCCGCTACCGGAGCACGCCGGCGTCCACCTCAAGGAAAACATGAAGGACCTCCTCGCCGGCGTCAGCCAGGCCACCGAGGACCTCGGCCCGGTAGGCGTCGCGGATCAGCGACATCGGGACGATGAGCGTCTCCACGTGATGCCTGCGCAGCGACAGCGCCGTCGCGACGACCAGCTCCCGCCAGCTCGGCAGGTGCTGGAAATCGCCGTTGCGCGGCAGCCACTTCCACAGCATGAGGCCGACTTCCTCCGGGTCATACACCACCGCGTCCGGCAGTCGCCGGTGCCGCTCCTCCGCTAGCGTCGTCTTGCCCGCGCCGAACCCGCCGTTAAGCCAGATGATCACCAGCACAAGCTATCCGGGCAATCGCCGCCCCCTGCTCCGGCAGCGAACAGACACTGCCCCACCCGCACCATCAGCACCCAGTAGTGATTCACGTCACAAAAAGACCCGAGCTATCGAGACACGCGAACCCCGCCAGGCAAGTGTCATCTCTGTCAGATCATCAGGCTCAGAGGAGACACAAGATCACGCGAACACGGAGTCTGCAAACAAAAAGCCCATGGTGTCGTGCAGCCGGGCGTAGTGGGCCGTCATCTCGCCGCTGGAATGGTCGAACAGTACCCGGACGACCTCCTGGGGCACGTCCCGGTTGATGAGCCGGGTGCCGAAGGTATGGCGCCACTGGTGCGGGGTCAGCCGGACCGGGCGGCCGTGCTCGTCGCGGACGTCGCAGCGGTCCAGCCAGTCCCGCAGCTGCCCGCGGTAGGAGTGCGTGCTCAGCGGCTTGCGGCCGTCGGGGTTCATCTTCGGGGCGGGGAACAGCCACGGGCCGCCGTCTGGCCAGCGTGCCAGGATCCGCTGCTGCTGCCCGGTGATGGCCTGCTCGACTTCCTCGTCGATCGGGACGAGGGCTTCGCGTTTCATCTTGCGGTTGGCGTAACGCAGGTAGGGGGCGCCGTCATCGTCGCGGACGACGCAGTCGAACGCGATCTTCGTGGCGTCCCCGACCCGCAGCCCGCAGCGCATCAAGATGACGGTGAGCAGGCGGCTGCCGGGGTCGTGCCACCGGTCGAGATTGGAGGGCTGCTCGACCTGGGCCATGATGTGCTCGGCCAGCCCGCGGGGCAGGCGTTTCTCCGGCCTGGGGAAGTCGTCGGGGTAGAAGGCCGCGCTGGCGGGCAGCCCGCGGTCCCACTGGTGCCGGCGGATCGCGTCGAGGAAAGCGCCCAGGGAACTGATGTCGCGGCTGCGGGACCGGACCGCCCGGGGGTCGGTGGACAGGTCGGCCAGGTAGCGTTCCAGGATCGCCCGGTCAACGCCGGCCAGGCTGGTGACGTTCACCGGCGGGGAGCCGAGGAACCGGGCCAGCCGGGTCACCGCCTGGACGTCGATATAGGCCTGGATGGGGCTGCGTCCGATGCTGAGCCGCCAGCGGGCGAACCGTTTCGCCAGCTGGCGCAGCCAGGGCTGCGGGATGCCGTCGAACCGCAGCCGCTTGCGGCCCTCGATCCCGAGCCGCCGCAGCTCCCACACGTCCCTCGGGAACTCGGCCTCCCAGCCGCTGCCGCAGAGCAGGTCCTCCAGGCACTGATAGGCGTAGCGCAGGAACGCGAGCTGCCCGTTCTGCCCGTGCCTGGCGGCGTGGCTGGCGTCGAAGAACTCGCCCCACCGCTGAACCGGCCAGTCCAGCAGCGAGGCCACCGGGCTGGCCGCGGTGAGCGTGATGACCGGGCGGGCGACGGCGGCCGGGGTCTTGACCTGCCGCTCGTCATGCCGGCACTGCAGCGCGTACTGCAGCTCCAGCTTCAGCTGCCGGCGATCGCCCAGCGGCCGGAAGTCGAAGCGGTCGTCCCCGTAAGACTCGCAGAGCACGACGAACTCGCCGATGTCCGGCCTGCCTACCGCCTCCCAGCGCGATCGGCGGTTGACGCAGAACGGTGAGCTGCCATGCGTCCACAGCGTGCAGTAAGACAGCGCGCAGACCGGGTGGCCGGGATCGTGAACAGGAGCGAGCCTGGCCAGCCATGCCGCGCGGTCCGGCTTGCCGGCACGTTCCCAGAACCCTTGGTGACGGACGCACAGCCCGCGGCGCGCGCCCCCGTAACGGCAGCCCGCCACGACGCAGACCGTGAGGTCCTTGCGGCCGAGCCCTTCCGGGGACGCCGACGCGGCGAACTGGCCGATGTCGGGGCGGCCCGCGTCCTTCCACCTGTAGTCTCTAACCATTACTCCCCGCCGTCCTCAGGGACTGGCGGGGCTTTTTTGTTACCTGGAGGCACGAAGTGCCGGAAGACATCGCGGTTTTCCTGGACTTTCAGAATGTTCACCTCACGGGGCACAGCCTCTACGGCGGTGGCTGCGAGCCTTACCGGTGCGTGCCTGACCCGGCTCGCCTGGCAGACCTGATCGCAGCCCGTCGGCGCAGGCCCAGCACGGCTGCAACAGTCTGCGTCTACCGGGGGCGCCCCGATCCCAATCACCAGCCGGTGCCTACCGCGGCCAACGACGCGCAGGCGTCCCAGTGGGAGCGCGACAGCAGGGTCCAGGTGTTCCGCCGCGGCGGAGCACGAACCAGTGCGCGAACGGCCTGATCAGCCAGGCACGACATCAGCTCGCGCCGCCCCGCACGCCCGGGCCCCTGCAGGCCCGGGCGTGCGGCGTTTCAGCAGATCAGATGCTCAGCCGCGCCCGCGGGCGCTTGTTGCATCTGGTGCAATACCGCTCACTTTACTGGGACCTGGCGGGGGTCACAGGTGTGCCGAGTTAGATGAGACCGAGTTCATCGAGCAGGTCTTCAGGGGGCCACCGTCATCGTCCTCGTCGAGTGCTTCGAGTCCCGGAGCGAACTTGCGCACTAGGCGGCCCGTAGTGGCCTAGTTGCCGTACATGCGGACAGGAGTGACCTCGTCGGGCGCGACCGCGCGGAGCGGGCCGTGGAATCCTCGCGACGCGGGTCACGCGCCTTGGGGCCGCGCGATGAGGGCGATTTGAGGCGCTGAGGGCCGTGGCGCAGCAGCCGATCGCGGCCGGGCAGGTCAAGTTTGACCTCGGCCCGGTCCGGTCCGGCGGCCCTCCGAAACACTGGCAGTCATCGCGTATCTCCTTGACACCCCATCTAGATACACAGCTATAGTGCTATGCAGCTAGATAAACATGGAGGTGCGATGATCGAGTTCCACCTGGACAGCCGGTCCGGCGTCGCGCCCTACCTGCAGCTGATCCACCAGGTGCGGCAGGCGCTGCGGCTGGGCCTGCTGCACCAGGGCGACCAGCTGCCCAAGGTCAAGGACGTGGCCGCCGGGCTGGCCATCAACCCGAACACGGTACTCAAGGCCTACCGGCTACTGGAGCACGAGGGCCTGGCGGCGGCTCGCCCTGGGATCGGGACGTTCGTGACCGGGACGCTGGACGTCTCGTCGCTGGCCGCGCATGGGCCGCTGCGCCGCGACCTGCAGCGATGGCTGGCCAAGGCCCGCCGGGCCGGCCTGGACGACGAGTCCATCGAGGCCCTGTTCGCCAGCACTTTTCGATCCGCAGCTGAGGAGGACATAGCATGACCGCCGCCATAGAAGCGAAAGGGCTGGGCAAGCGGTACCGGCGGCAGTGGGCACTGGCCGACTGCACGCTGTCGGTCCCGGCCGGGCACGTGGTGGGCCTGGTCGGCCCGAACGGGGCCGGGAAGACGACCCTGCTGAGCATCGCCACCGGGATGCAGGCGCCGACGGCGGGCACGATCGAGGTACTCGGCGCCCGGCCCGCCGCCGGCCCGGCGCAGCTGGCCCGGGTCGGGTACCTGCCCCAGAACGCGCCGGCCTACGCCGGGCTGTCGGTCGCCGACCACCTGAGGCTGGGCGCCCACCTCAACCCGGCCTGGGACGCGGAGCTGGCCCGCGGCCGCATCGGGCGGCTGGAGCTGGACCCGGGGCAGAAGGCCGGGACGCTGTCGGGCGGACAGCGCGCCCAGCTCGCGCTGACCCTGGCCGTCGCAAAACGGCCAGAGCTGCTGATCCTGGACGAGCCGGTGGCCAGCCTCGACCCGCTGGCCCGGCGGGAGTTCCTGCGCGACCTGATGGAATCGGTCGCCGAGCAGGGCCTGTCGGTGGTGCTGTCCTCCCACCTGGTCGGCGACTTGGAACGGGTCTGCGACTACCTGATCGTGCTAGTCGCATCGCGGGTCATGGTCGCCGGGCCGGTCGATGACCTGCTGGCCACCCACCACCTGCTGACCGGCCCGCGCCGCGACCCCGGCAGCCTCGCTGGCGGCGTGCAGGTCATCTCCGCAAGCCACACCGACGTGCAGAGCACGCTGCTGGTCCGCACGAACGGCCCCGTCCTCGACCCGGCCTGGACAGTCTCCGAGGTCGGACTGGAAGACCTAGTACTGGCCTACATGAGCACGGCCGCCGGAAGCGGCAGCCGCAGCCGTCACCTGGAGGTGCAGAAATGACCTGGCTGACCTGGCGGCAGTTCCGCACCCAGGCCATGGTCGCGGCCACGGCACTGGCCGCCTTCGCGGTCCTGTTCGCGGCCACCGGGCCGCACCTGGCCAGCATGTTCGCCGCCGACGGGCTCGACGGCTGCCACGGCGGCAACTGCGCGAACCTGGCCGACTACTTCAGCGGGTCGCTGAGCCGCAGCCCCTATGTGGTCGTGTACGCGCTCAGCGCCGGGATCATCCTGCTGGCGCCCGCCGTCATCGGCCTGTTCTGGGGCGCACCGCTGATCGCCCGCGAGCTGGAGACCGGGACCTCCGCGCTGGCCTGGAACCAGTCCGTCACCCGGACTCGGTGGCTGGCCGTCAAGCTCGCCGCCGGCGCCCTGACCGCCATGGCCGTCACCGAGGCGCTCACCCTGATGCAGACCTGGTGGGCGGCACCGATCAGCCAGGCCGCTACCGACGGCGCCTCCATCGGCATCGGCGGGAGCCGGTTCACCCCGCTCAACTTCGACACCCACGGCGTCACCCCACTCGGCTACGCCGCGTTCGCCTTCGCCCTCGGCGTCACCGCCGGGGCGCTGATCCGGCGCACCCTCCCGGCCATGGCCGTCACCCTGGCCCTCTTCGCCGCCCTCCAGGTCGCCATGCCGCTGTGGATCCGCCCCAGCCTCGCCCCGTCCGACCACACGGTCAGCCCGCTCACCTCGCTGGGGAGCGCTTCAACGTCACAGACCGGCCCGGGCGGCACCACCTTCACGCTCAACGGGTCCGGGCGGGCGGGCTGGCCGCCCTGGTCAGGTGGCCAGCACCCAGGCGCCGTCGCGGCGGGCAAGATGCCTGCCGAGCAGGTTGCGCTGGTTCAGCGCCGCGGTGCGGCGCTGAGCCAGGCATTATTCTTGGGCGTCCCGCGGTAGCGGAGCTTGACCCGCCGTCCGCGCCAGGTGGCGACCTGGGCGATCACGCGCTCGATGTCCGGGCGGTGGGTCATGTAGTCCTTGCGCAGCCCGGCGCCGGCGGCCCAGCCGGCGCGGGCGGCCCGCAGCAGGTCGTCGCGGGGGTGCAGGACGAGCCTGCGGCCGGTCTTGCAGGTGGTGCACCGCTCGCGCAGCGGGCAGTCCCGGCACAGCACGCCGAAGGTGGCGATCCGGGTCCGGCTGAGCGCGGCGGCGTGCCCGGCC
>DAHVAN010000303.1 GCA_027314595.1 Actinomycetota bacterium
TGCGCCCGCCGCCAGGTCACCACCGACCCGCTGCCACGGCGAACGATCCGCATCAGCCGATTGCCCTCGTCATCATCGATCTGCCGAACCCGCACCCGACCAGCCATACCCGCAGCATCAGCCGATCATCCACGCTCCGCCTGAGACCCCTGGCCGCCGAAACAGGGGCCAACATTCCCTGCTACGGCACTAGGTTTCGGCGCGTTCAGTGAGTGCGCGCTCGGCGTCAGTGAGTGCGCGCTGGGTGCCGAGCTGGGCGGTGTAGCTGTCGCGCAGGGCGTCGCGTTCGCGGGCGGCGTCGTCGCGGGACCGCTGGGTTTCGTCGCGGGCGTCGGTCTCGGCCTGGCGTGCGCGGCTGATCGCGGCGCCGGGTGCGCGCCGGGTGCGCAGGCCGGCAGTCGCGCGGGCACGCGGCCCGGGAATGCGGGCGTGCGGGCCTGGCACACCGAACGAATAGGCCACCAGGATCGCCGTTGGACCCGGCCTCCGGCCCCCGGCCGGTTACCACCCACAGGCCCTGCGCGGGAACCAGCATCGCGTGGCTGGGATGGCGGCCGATCCGGATCAGCTGCAGGGCGCGCAGCGACCGGTCCCCGATGATGCCGGGCGCATTGAGATCGAGCGGCAGGGTCGGCGTGGTCATGTTGCCTCCATGCCGGAGCGTCCTGCCTGTCGGGACTGGCGGATCTCCTCGGCCCACGTGTGGTCTGGCCGTAGGAGCAGGACGAGGTTCTGGTCCAGCCACGTGCGCTGTGACGGGGTGAGCCGCTTGAGTGCCGGTCCTGGCCGGTAGTCTGCAGTTACAGCATGAGCTAGCAGAGTCAGTTCAGCGTGGCGGCGGACGACCATTTCGGCAGCCTGGCTGCCGAGCATTTAGGCGGATATTTTGCGTCACGTCGCAGCTCCACCGCCACCGTCCGTGATGCGAGCCCCGGATAGCCGCGTGCCGGCTGGGGTCGCTACGGCAAGCGTCCGATGCCAGCGCGAGCACGGGGGGCGCTCAATGGCGAACGACGTAGGGTCAGGCGGCTTCGGTGGCGGTGCCGCGCAGGACGTAGTGGTCGTCGCCGAAGACGGCGGAGATCTGGATGGTGCCGCCGATGGCCGCGACGTAGCGCGCGATGGCCTCGATGGTGGAGACCTCGCCGCGCTCGACCTGGGAGACGCGGCTCTTGGTCACGCCCATCTTCTCGGCGACCTGGGCCTGGGTCAGGCCGAGAGCCTTGCGGCGCTCGGCGAGCCGGTGCCCGTCGATGTAGGCCTGGTTGCGGCGCCTGGCCTCGGTGACGGCTTCCTCGCCGCCGGCCCCGGCGACGATGCCGCTCCGGATGTCCTGCCATTTGGGGAAGTTGCTCATCGTCCCTCTTCCGCCTCGCGCTCCTTGAGGTATTCCGCGTACAGGTCCTCGGCATGCGGGATGGCCCTGCGGTACCAGCCGTGCCAGTCGCCTGACTTGTCGCCGCCGGTGAGCAGGATCGCTGACCGCCACGGGTCGAACGCGAACAAGATCCGCACCTCGGTGCGCCCGGCGTAGCCGGGCCGCAATTCCTTGAGGTTACCGACCGATGAGTGCGCGATGGAGTCGGCCAGGGGCCGCCCGAGTGCCGGCCCGGCCTCGGCGAGACGGTCGATCGCGTCCACCACTTGTGCCCTTGTCCGCTCATCCAGCGTGCTGATCCAGGCCAGGAGCTCGTTGGTGACCCGGATCTCCCATTCCTCGACAGCCATAGTGTAGCAAATCCTTTACCTGATGAAGCTCGCCGGGCCGTCGCACTCCCGGCAGTCCGCTTTGTCCAGTAAGTCGACGCTACCTGTCTGTGCTCGACTGTGCGGAACATCAGGGGACCGCCGCAAGGCCTGCTGTGCAATTCCGCTGTCGTGGGGGTTAGCTGAGCATGCCGGGTGTGCACGTGCTCGTCGGCGTGCCGTGGTTTCCGTCCCGGTGCGAGGCTGGCGAGCTTGACGCGGCCGGGATCGATGGTGGCCGCCGGGCTACAATTACATAACCAGGCGGCGCCGGGCCTGGTTGGTTCGGGGAGCCATTCAGGGAGCCAACGCTGCCAGCCGTCGAGCGACGTAGAGCGACCCAGGGCTACGGTTATCCCTGCTGAGAGGCCTATCAGGCCATAGCAGGCGACATCCAGATACCGTTCGGGTTCGCCTGAAAAGCGGAAGGTCGACAGTTCGATCCTGTCCCTGACCACCTCGAGGTCTTCACGTTTTGGTGAGGCCTAGTTTCACGTTTGGGTCTGACATTCCGGCGCCCATGCTGGCGGTCGCCGTGACGTGTCCGGTTCGTGTTCGCTTGGCGGCTTTCTGTGAGTGCGGGCCGGTTTTCGGGCATGCTGCCGCCGTCTTGTGCTGGTGTCTGGCGGTTGCCGGCCGTGCTGGTGAGCGGTGCCGTTCCGGGGCGGGCCAGGGCGGGCCTGTGGCGAGCACGGCGAGGGTCTTGCGGCGGCGTTTGCGGGTTTTCGGGGGCAGGCCCCTGGCGGCACGGCACTGGCTGTGTTCCTTGCGGGCGTTCCATGCGGTGAGGATGCGCTGGTTGCGGACGACGAGCAGCGTGGTGGCGAACAGCATGAGGGGCGTCAGGCCCATGAGGCGGCACCAGCCGCGGGCGATGTCGTTGCTGGCGGGGTCGTTGGCGGTGGCGAAGCCGCGCTCGGCGCCGGTGCGGCGGGCGTAGGAGCGGCGCCAGGCCGCGGGCGGGTAGTCGTGCTTCTGTGCCGTCTTGGCGAGCACATCCGGCGGAACGGTGATGGTCTGCTGTTCGCAGCAGGCCTGGGGGTGCTCGGGGGGCTGCAGGATTTCCGGGCGGTCCCGGTCCAGTCTCATCGACGCGGGGCGGAGCGGGCAGCGGATCTTGCCGGTGGCGGCCGGGCACTGGACCCGGTGGTAGCCGTCGGCGTCGTCAGCGGTGAGGCGGCCGAGCTTGCAGCGGGCGGCCTCGGCGGTCTTCGCGTCGTGTGCTGCGGCTTGTTCCCTGGTCGCGCCTGGGGCGAGGGGGCCCGGTTCCAGCAGCGGCCGCGGTGTCTTCGGGCAGTGGAGATTGCCGTTGGCGATGATGGCGCCGTCGTGGGTGCCCCTGGGATCGCGGTCGTGGGAGTGCAGGTCCTCGGGACGGAAGCCTCCAGCAGCTGGTCGCAGACCGCCTGCAGCTCCGGCGAGGGCAGCCCGTCCGGCTCGTCCTTGCCGAGCGCGCCCGCGACCAGGCCGGAAGTGTACTCGGTCTGCCGGTAAGTCAGCAGGTGCGGGCCGTTCTTCCAGTCCGCGGTCACGCCCAGCCGCCGCTGTTCGCCTTCCGGCAGCGCGGTCAGTGCCCGGTGCACCCGGGTCGGGCGGCTCGGGCCGCCCGTCAGCCGCGCCATGCCGGTCGACTTCCCGAACTGGCGCTCGGTTTACGCGTTCTATGAGAGGTGGAGCAGGCGGGGGCTGCCGCAGTCGCTGGTCACCCGGCTGCGGGAGCGGCTGCGGGAGATCCGCGGCCGGAACCGGGAGCCGTCCGCATGC
>DAHVAN010000309.1 GCA_027314595.1 Actinomycetota bacterium
TCTCCATGGCCAGCGCCATCGCCTTGCGGATGAAGTCCGGCCGGTTCAGCCGCGACTTCGAGTTCGGCGGCATCAACCTGCTGCTCAGCTACGACGAGGGCTGCCTGTCCGACTGCGGGTACTGCGGCCTGGCCCGCACCCGCCCCGGGTCGTATGAGGACAAGTCGTTCATCCGGGTGGACTGGCCGCTGGTGCGCACCGACGACCTCGTGGACCGGATGGCGCGGCACGAGCAGACCCTGACCCGGCTGTGCATCTCGATGGTCACCCACGGCCACGCCTACCGGGACACCTGCGACATCACCCGGCGGATCGCCGAGCGGGTGCGGACCCCGCTGTCGATCCTGGTGGCGCCGCCCACCCTGAACCGGGAGCGGCTGGAGACCTTCAAGGCGCTCGGCGTGGACATGATCGGCATCGGCCTGGACGCGGTCACCGAGGAACTGTTCCGCAACATCCGCACCGACGTGCCCGCGGGCGGCCTGAAGTGGGAGAAGTACTGGGAGGTGGTCACCGACGCCAGGGAGATCTTCGGGCCCTGGAAGGTCAACGTGCACACGCTGGTCGGGCTCGGCGAGACCGACAAGGACCTCATCGAGATCTTCCTGGCGCTGCGGGACCGGCAGGTCTTCTCCTACCTGTTCTGCTTCAACCCCGAGCCGGACTCCCGGATGGCCGCACACCCGAAGTCGCCGCTGGCCCGCTGGCGCCGGGTGCAGCTCGCCAAGTACCTGATCGAGACCGAAGGCTACGACCTGGACCGGTTCGATTTCGACGCCGGCGGCGGACTGGCGCGGCTGCGCGCCGGCCGCGCTGCCGTGGAAGCGGTCATCGATCAGGGTGTGCCGTTCGTGACCAACGGCTGCCCGGGGGAGAACGGCGAACCGGGCTGCACCCGGCCCTACGGGTCCTACCGGCCCGCCGAGCCGTTCCGCGACTATCCGTTCCTGCCTGATGCCAGGGACCTGGCCGAGATCAGGCAGCAGATGCGACTGGACGAGGTGCTCGGCTAGCGGCCGGGCCAGCTCCGGAAGGTGAGACACACGTGCGAATCGTCGTTCCCATGAAGGCGGTGCCCGACCTCGTCGAGGAGATCGAGCTGACCGCCGACGAGACCGGCATCGACCGGGAGTTCCTCAAGTTCGTGCTCAACGAGTGGGACTCGCAGGCGCTGGAGGAAGCGCTCCTGGTCAAGGACGCGACCGGGGCGGAGGTGGTGGCGGTCGGCCTGGCCGGGGACCCGGACATCGACCAGGCCCTGTACACCGCCATCGCCAAGGGCGCGGACGCGGCCGTCAAGATCAGCGGCGCGGACGCCGCCGCCGGGACCGGTGACCGGGCCGCCGTGCTGGCCGGCTACCTGTCCGGTGAGCCGGCCGACCTGGTGATCACCGGCGTGCAGGCCGCCGACGACCTCGACGGCCAGCTGCCGCCGATGCTGGCCGCCTACCTCGGGCTGCCGCATGTCTCGGTCGTGGTCGGGATCGAGGCGGACGCGGACGGGGTCACCGTCCGGCAGGAGTTCGCCGGGGGCCGGTATCACGAACTGCACCTGACCACGCCCGCCGTGGTGGGGGTGCAGGCGGCCAGGCAGGCCCCGCGGTACGCGCCGATCAGCCGCATCCGGCAGGCGATGCAGGCCGGCGGCCTGCGTGAAACCGGGGTCTCCCCGGCCGCGGCCGCGCCCGGGCTGACGGTGCGGCGGATGTACCGGCCCGAAGCGGCGGGGCACGCCGAGATGCTGACCGGGGACGCCGACGAGGTGGCCGGCAAGATCGTGGACCTGCTCCGCGGTCGCGGCCTGGTGAAGGGATGACGTGATGAGCGCAAACGTGCTGGTGCTGGCCGAGCACACCGGCAAGCAGATCTCCGAAGGCACCTACGAGCTGCTGGGCAAGGCCCGGGAACTGGCGGCCGCCCTCGGCGGCAAGGCCGAGGTCGCCGTGTTCGGTCCGGCCGGCCTCGCCGCGCAACTGGGCGGCGCCGACGTGGTGGTGTCCGTCGACCACCCGGCCCTGTCGGACTACCTGCCTGAGGCCTACGAGGAGACGCTGGCGGCCGTGCTGGCGGACCGCGCCCCCCGGCTGGTGCTCATGTCCAACGCGACAGTCGGGCTGGACCTTGGCGCCGCCCTTTCCGTCCGGTGGCAGGCGCCGCTGGCGGCCTATGTCACCGGGCTGGCGGCCGAAGCCGGCCTGGTGGTGGCCACCTCCCAGATCCTGGGCGGCAAGGTGCTCGCCGAGGTGGAACTGGCCGCCGAGCGCGGTATCGCCACCGTGGTCGGGGGAGCGTTCCCCGCAGCGGAAGGCCAGGGCGACGGCTCGCCCGACGTGGTGGAGCTCGCCGCGCCGGCCGCGCTGGACTCGCTGCGGATGAGCCTGCGGCGGGTAGTGCAGCCGCAGGGCGGCGACATCGACATCACCGCCGCGGACATGCTCGTCTCGGTCGGCCGCGGCATCGACGGCCAGGACAACCTCGAGGTGGTCCAGGAACTCGCCGACGCGCTCGCGGTGCCGCTTTCCGCCTCGCGGCCGGTGGTCGATGCGGGCTGGCTGCCGAAGTCGCGTCAGGTGGGCAAGTCGGGCCTGAAGGTGAAGCCCAAGGCCTACCTGTGCTTCGGCATCTCCGGCGCGCCCGAGCATCTGGAGGGCATGCGCAACGCCGAGCTGATCATCGCCTGCAACACCGACGCGGGCGCGCCGATCTTCGACGTCGCCCACTTCGGGGCGACGGTGGACCTGTTCGACCTGGTTCCGGCGCTGGTCGAGAAGGTTCAGGGCTGACAATGGCGCTACCGTCCGTGCTGGCAGGGACTCCGGTCACCCGGCCCGTCTTCCAGGACATCGGGCATGTCGGCAAGGCCGTCTTCTACGTTGCCGGGACGGCGGCGGTCATGGTTTTCCTCTGGGGGATGTGGCTGCGGGTCCGCAAGTACCGCCGCGGTCGGCCGGCCATGCGCTGGCCCATCATCCGGCAGGCGCTCGCGGGCCGGGCCCGCACCGGCTCGGCCCGCGGCATCGGCCGCCCCGACACCCGGACGATCGGCACCCTGGCATCGAACAAGACGATCGGGCGGGGGGACCGGGCCACCGGCATCGCGCACTTCTTCATCTTCTGGGGGTTCCTGGTGGCCTTCGCGGCCACCGTGATCCTCACCATCGACGTCGACGTGGTCCGCAACCTGTCCCGGCTGATCGCCGGGCACGAGGACAGCTTCTTCCACGGCCCGTTCTTCCTCGTCTACACCTTCACCGTGGACACGATGGGCTTCGCGTTCCTGCTGTCGCTCATCTACATGATGGTCAGGCGCGGGGTGCGCCGGCCGTGGCGGCTCGGCTACGCGCGGGCCGAGCAGCCCGAGTCCGGCTACTCGCGCAAACGGCTGGCGACCGGAGACTGGGTGTTCCTCGGGCTGCTGCTCGCCATCCTGGTCACCGCCTACCTGCTGACCGGCCTGCGGATCCTCAGCCAGGGCATGCCGTGGTTCACCCTGTTCAGCCCGTTCGGGCGGCTGACCGCGCAGATGTTCGCCGCCTTCGGCATGACCCCGGCAGGCGCGGTCCCCGCGCACACGGTCATGTGGTGGGTGCACGCGGCGCTGGCGCTGAGCTTCGTCGCCTACATCCCGTACTCCAAGGCCATGCACATGCTGCTGGACATGGTCAACCTGCTGGCCACCGACCGGAGCGCGACACCCAGCCTGCCCGCCCCGGTTCCCGCCGAGGGCCAGGCCGGCTACCAGCGGCTGAGCGACTTCACCTGGAAGGAACTGCTCGACCTCGACGCCTGCACCAAGTGCGGGCGCTGCCACGAGGTCTGCCCGGCCCGCACCGCGGGCGCGCCGCTGTCCCCCCGGGACCTGATCCTGGACCTGCGGCAATGGGCCGACACCAGCTCAGGCGGTCACACCTTCCTCGACCGTGAGCAGCGCCCTGAGCCGACCGGGCCGCTGGCCGCGGGCGAGGGCGTGCGGATCGCCGGGGACGTGGTGGCCGAGCGGACCCTGTGGTCGTGCACCACCTGCATGCACTGCGTGGAAGTGTGCCCGGTCGGCGTCGAGCACGTGCCCACCATCGTGCAGTTGCGGCGCAGCCTGGTCGACGAGGGCGCGATGGACCCGACCCTCCAGACGGCGCTGCAGAACCTGGCCACCCAGGGCAACTCGTTCGGCAAATCGGCGCGGATGCGAGCCCGCTGGACCAAGGGGCTGGATTTCCAGATCCCCGACGCCCGCAAGACGCCCGTCAAGTACCTGTGGTTCGTCGGCGACTTCGCCAGCTTCGATGACCGGCTGCAGGAGAACTCCCGCGCCCTCGCCAGGATCCTGCGCACCGCCGGGATGGACTTCGGGCTGCTGTACGACGCCGAACGCAACGCCGGCAACGACGTGCGCCGGGTCGGCGAGGAGGGCCTGTTCGAGATGCTCGCCGAGCACAACATCGAGACCCTGCGCCAGGCCCAGTTCGAGGAGATCTTCACCACCGACCCGCACTCGCTCAACACCTTGCGCAACGAGTACCCCGAGCGGGGCGGCACATACAAGGTCTGGCACTACACCGAACTGCTCGCCCATCTGCTCGAGTCCGGGGAAATCCGGGCCCGCAAACTCGGCTACAAGGTCACCTATCACGACCCGTGCTACCTGGCGCGCTACAACGGCGTCACGCAGGCGCCCCGGCGGATCCTGCGGGCGCTCGGCTGCGAACTCGTGGAGATGCCGCGCAACGGGGTCAACACGTTCTGCTGCGGCGCCGGCGGCGGCCGGATCTGGATGGACGACAGCTTCCTGACCGAGCGGCCCAGCGAGAACCGCATCAGGGAAGCGGTCGGCCTCGACGTGTCGCAGTTCATCGTGGCCTGCCCCAAGGACGTGACCATGTATTCCGACGCGGCCAAGACCACGGGCAACGACGGGCGGCTGACCGTTCGGGACATCACGCTGCTGGTGGCCGAGGCCATGGCGCCCGCGACCGAAGAGGTGGCCGTCTGATGCCGGGCGACGGGCACACGGTCAGCTGCCCGTTCTGCGAGTTCGAGGCGGGTCCCCGCGCGCTGCACGCGCACCTGGGAGAGCGGCACCGGGAGGCGGTCGTGGCTACAGCCGATGACGGTAACGCGCGGTATGAGGTCACCTGCCCGCGGTGCGGGGAGCGGTACCGGCACGCGGTGCGCAAGGGCAGGCGTGATCCGGCGTTCCTGACCGAATTCGAGCGCGAGATCCAGCTGGTGGCGCTGGACATGCTTGTCAATCACTTGCTGGCCGAACACGAGCAGCCCGCCGGGCAGCAGACAGGAGAGTGACGCGGTGGCTGTGGTCAACAACTGCAACCTGCCAGAGGACCTGTACTACATCGTCGAAAAGCACGTCTGGGCGCGGCGGGACGGGGAGATGGTAACGGTCGGGATGACCGATGTCGCGCAGAACATGGCGAAGACGATCATCGCGGTGACGCCCAAGGCGGCAGGGAAGGCGGTCAGGAAAGGCCGCAACGTCGCCACCGTGGAAAGCGGCAAGTGGGTCGGCCCCGTCCCCGCGCCGGTCAGCGGTGAGATCGCCGAGGTGAACCAGGACCTCGTGACGACTCCTGGCCTCATCAATTCCGACCCCTACGGCGCGGGATGGGTCGCCAGGCTCCGCCCGGACGACTGGGACGCCGATTCCGCCGACCTCGTCTCCGGCGCCGACGGGGTGGCGGCATACAGGCGGTTCCTCGACGCCGAGGGCATCTCCTGCGGCGGCTGAGACATGGCGGACCAACTGTGGCAGGGCTGCGTCGTTCCGGATGACCTCCTGTACGACGTGGACCTGCACGTGTGGATCAGGCTCGAGGGCGAGCTCGCGACCCTGGGGATGACCGACGTGGCGCAGACCATGGGCGGCCGTGTGGTCCACATCAGCTGGAAGAGGACCGGCCGTGCCTACGCCCGCGGCCGGACGCTGGCGGTCATCGAGAGCGCCAAGTGGGTCGGCCCTTTCCCCGCTGCGCTCAGCGGCGAACTGCTTGAGGTCAACCAGGCGGCGTTCGCCGCGGACATCGCGATCGCCAACCGCGACCCCTACGGGGCCGGCTGGCTGGCCCGGGTCCGCCCGGCCGCCCTGGACAGCGAACTCGGGCTGCTTGCCGACGGGCCCACCGCCTTCGCCCGCTACCGGTCCCTGATCGAAGAACGGGGCATCCGGTGCTACCGGTGCGCCGGCTGAGCGCGGTCCCGGAGCAAACGCCCGGAGCAAACCCCCGGAGCAAACCCCCGGAGTTAGGAGAACGCATGGAGGGCCTCCCAGAGGGCACTGGCCAGCCCAGGCCCCGCATGTCCAGGCGGAGCATGCTCCTGCTGGCCATCGGCTCGGCCATCATCGCCATCTACCTCGTGTTCCGGCTGGTCCAGGGCGTGCTCTGGCTGGCCGGCCATGTGTAACCCGGGAACACACACCCGCATCCAGGCGCGCCCCGCGCAATGCGGCCCGCCGTGACAAGGAGACATGCCCATGGACACCACCGACACTGACCAGGCCAAGCGGATGGCGATGATCTGCTGGAGCAGCGATCTGGACCGCGTCTGGCCCACCCTGATCCTGGCCACCACCGGCGCCGCCTCCGGACTGGAGGTCGACATCTTCTTCACCTTCTGGGGCCTGCGGGTGCTGCAGCGCAACAACAAGCGCATCACCGGGCGGAACTGGATGCAGAAGATGGAGTCGGTGATCGACCCAGGCGGCACGGACCACCTGAAGCTCGGCCGCCGCCAGATCCACATGGGCGGCATGGGCACGATGATGATCAAGAAGCTGGCCAGGCGCTACAAGGTGGCCTCGCCCACCGAACTGCTGGAAATGGCGATGGACGTGGGCGTGCGGCTGCACCCCTGCCAGATGACGATGGACCTGTACGGGCTTACCCGGTCGGACTTCATCGACGGGCTCCAGCCGTCGCTTGGCGCGGCCAGCTTCATCGACATGGCCGCCAAAGCCGACATCACCCTGTTCATCTGAGGCGACGAGGCGATGACGGACACGGCAGACGGGCCAGCCGCGGCGGCCGGGCAGCCGCGCGCCGCGCCGCGCAGCCTGCTGCTGCTGACTGACGACCTGCCGGTCCGCCGTCGGCTCCGGCAGCTAGCGGAGGAAACCGGGCTCGCCGTCACCGAGCTTGTCCCGGCCATCCCGAAGGTCGCGGATGTTCCGGGCGGCGGCGAGCCTGCCGTGGCCGTCATCGACCTGGACCTGCCAGGGGCGCTTGAACGGATCCGGGATTGGCGGGCCCGCTGGCCGCAAGCGCTGCTGGCCGGCTACCTCGATGTCCCGGACCGGGAACGGTGGGTGGCCGCCCAGCGCGCGGGCTGCGACCTTGTCAGCAACCGGGGGGCACTGGCGCGAAGGCTGCGTGAGCTGCTCGCGCGCGGGGTCCCGGACGGCCGGGCCTTCCCCTTGTTCGATGCCGCCGACGCGGCCGGCCGGCTGGGGCTGGTGTTCCGGGCCGCTGACACGCCGGCCGGGCCGGTCGCTGTCTACCGGGTGGCGGGCCGGCTGCACGCGATCGCCGACCGGTGCCCGCACGCCGGCGCCACGCTGTCGGAGGGCGAGGCCGACGGCAGCGTGCTCACCTGTCCCGGCCACGGCAGCCGCTTCGCCATCCGCACCGGCGAACGGCTTCGCGGCCCCGCCGACACCGATATCGCGGTGTTCCCGCTGGCCGAGAAGGGCGGCCAGATCTGCCTGGTGCCGCCGGCCTGATATCTCCCGGCCGTTTTCTCCCGGCCGTTTTCTCCCGGCCGTGCCAGTCCCGGGCACTCCAGCGCCGCCAGCCTCACCGGGCATCGCGCGGACACCCGGGCGCCCCGCCGACTTCGTATCCCGGTTTCTGCCGCCAGTGAGTCTGTTGCACGAGCCACGTCGCGGGCATCCCCGAGCCGCGCCGCCCACGGCGTCGGACATTCCGGGCATATCAGGCAGGACACTCTGGCGGCGCATTATCGTGAAACATCGCGGCTGCCTGGGAGGCTGTCGCCCGGCTTCCCGCCCGGGTCTTGCCGGGCCGGCCGCCTGGCACCTGCCCGCCCGCGGTCCCGGTCCGCCGCCCGCAGGCCGCCGCGGCCGCCGGCATGACCTGTCCGCGGTGATAGTGGATCGGTTGTCACCCTATAGGATGACAACCGATCCACTATCTTTGCCGGGCGGCGCGAGCCGCCCGGCAGGCGCCAGGTCCTCGTGGCTGCGGGGGCGCACGGGCAAGGCGGTGCGA
>DAHVAN010000319.1 GCA_027314595.1 Actinomycetota bacterium
CCCGCGGCCGGCGGGCGCGGCGCCGGCGCGACGCGCAGCCTGGCGATCCGGCGCAGGTCCATCTCGGTGACCGTGATCGTGTAGCCGGGCACGTTGACCGAGTCGCCCGGCGAGGGCAGTTCGCCGAGCGCCGCGAGCACGTAGCCCGCCACCGTCTCGTACGGGCCCTCGGGAAGCTCGATGCCGGTCTGCTCGGCGAACTCGTCGAGGTTGAGCAGGCCGTCCACCTCCACCTCGCCGCGCGGCAGCTTCGTGGCGGCGGCCTCCGCCGTGTCGTATTCGTCCCTGATGTCGCCGATAAGCTCCTCGACCAGGTCCTCGAGGGAGACGATGCCGGCGGTCCCGCCGTACTCGTCCGCCACGATCGCCAGGTGCGCCCGGCGCTGGCGCATCTCCGATAGCGCCGACAGCACGGTCTTGCTGATCGGCAGGAACTCCACCGGCCGGACCACCTGGTCGACCAGGGCCGACCGGTCCGGCGCGCCAGGCCCGAGCAGGTCCCTGATGTGCACGAAGCCGATGACGTTGTCATAGGAGCCCTGGTAGACCGGCAGTCTCGAGTACGGCACGCTCGCGGCGATCCGCGCGGCCTCCCCGATGGTGGTGCCCGCGGCGAGAAATTCCACCTCGGTGCGCGGTACGAGCACCTCGCGGATCTGCCGCTTCCCCGCGTCGAACACCTCGCCGACGATGCGCCGCTCGTCCGGGCTGAGCACCTGCGTCCCCGCCACGAGCTCGCGCACTTCCTGCTCGGTCATGGCCTGGCGGCCCTGCCCGGGGTCACCGCCGAGCAGCGTGACCACCACGTTGACCGAAACAGACAGCAGCCACACCACAGGCCGTGCGAGCGTCGCGATCCTGTCAAGCGTCGGGGCGGCGAGCAGCGCGATCGGCACCGTGCGCTGCAGCGCGATCCGTTTCGGCGCCAGTTCGCCCAGGACCAGGCTGACGAAGGTGATGCACACGGTCACCACGCCGAATGCCAGCGGGTCCGCCACGCCCTCCGCCATGCCCTGACGATCGAGCCAGGATCGCAGCAGGCCGACCAGCGTGTCGGCGCCGAAGGCGCCGGCCACCAGCGTCGCGAGCGTCACGCCGATCTGCACGGCGGACAGGAACCGGTTCGGGTCCGCCGCCAGCCGGGCGACCTTGACGCCGCGCCTGCCGCGCTTGGCGAGCGACCGCGCCTGGCCCTCGCGCAGCGAGACGAGCGCCATCTCCGCGGACGCGAAGAACCCGCCGATGGACACCACGATGAGGACGATGACGACGTCCAGGACGACCCTGCTCACGCTGCGATCGCCGACTTCCTCCGACGCGCGCCGCGGCACACCGCCGCTGGCGCGCTATCCGCTCTTGTCATCCCAGGCCAGATTCCGTGCGGCCAGTCTAGACCGGATAGCGTGCGTGTCCCGTGGGCACGATCACAGCCGGGCGTCAGCGTCCGTAGATCCCTGTTCGCGGGGCCCCCGTCGGGTACTGTCTGAGCAACGCGCGGGAGGCGATGTGAGACTGCTTGTCACCGGCGGAGCCGGGTACATCGGCGGCGTGGTCGTCGACAAGCTCATCGCGGCCGGGCACCGGGTGACCGTGCTCGACGACCTGTCCACCGGGCACCCGGACGCGGTGCCCGCCGACGCCGCTTTCCTGCGCGGCACGCTCCGCCATGACGCGAAGGCGGCGCTCGGCGACGACACCGACGCCGTGCTGCACTTCGCCGCCAAGTCGCTCGTCGGCGAGTCGGTCCAGTTCCCGCAGATGTACTGGTCCGCCAACCTCGGCGGGACGCTGGCGCTGCTCGACGCGATGCGCGAGGCGGGCACGCGGAAGATCGTCTTCTCCTCCACCGCCGCCGTCTACGGCGAGCCGGGGCAGATCCCGGTCACCGAGACCGGCGCGACCCTGCCGGCCAGCCCGTACGGCGCCTCGAAACTCGCCGTGGACACCACCCTCGCCGAGTACGCCAGGCTGCACGGGTTCGGCGCGGTCAGCCTGCGCTATTTCAACGTGGCCGGGGCCTTCCGCGCGGGCAGCGGCGGCTGGCTGGGAGAACGGCACGACCCGGAAACCCACCTGATACCGAATGTGCTTGCCCTTGGCGGGGAGGCACTGTCCGTTCGGATAAACGGGACTGACTATCCGACGCCGGACGGAACAACCGTCAGGGACTACATCCACGTGAGCGACCTCGCCGACGCTCACCTGCTCGCGCTCGGCGCCTGCGAGCCTGGGCGGCACCGTGTCTACAACCTCGGCAACGGGGCGGGCTTCTCGGTGCGCGAGGTGATCGACGTCTGCCGTGCGGTGACCGGGCGCGAGATCATCGCCGAGGAGGGGCCCCGGCGGGCCGGCGATCCGGCCGTGCTCGTCGCCTCGTCCGACCTGATCCAGGCCGAGCTGGGCTGGCGTGCCACGCATGACCTGCGGGCCATGGTCGCCGACGCGTGGCAGTTCACCCTCGCGCGCGCGCAGCGGTGAGGACTTGCGCCTGGTTCGCGCCCGGGCGGGCCAACCTGATGGGCGAGCACACCGACTACAACAAGGGTCTCGTGCTCCCGTTCGCGCTCGCCCAGGGCGTCACGGCGACCGCCGTCGCCAGGCCGGGCCGGCTGCTGGAGCTGCGGTCAAGGCAGGCGCCCGGCCAGCCCGTCACGGTACCGGTTGACTCGCTCGAGCCGGGGTCGGTGACGGGCTGGGCAGCCTATCCCGCGGGCGTCGCGTGGGCGCTGCGCGCCGCCGGCTACCCGGTCCCCGGCGCCTGCATCGACATCGATTCCGACCTGCCGGTCGGCGCGGGCGTGTCATCCTCGGCCGCCCTGGAGTGCTCGGTGGCGCTCGCGCTGTGCTCGCTGGCGGGGGCGGCTGTGCCGCGGCGCGAACTGGCCGCGATCGCCAGGCGCGCGGAAAACGAGTTCGTCGGGGCGCCGACGGGCATCATCGACCAGTCCGCCGCGCTGCTGTGCCGGGCGGGCCACGCGATGCTGCTTGACTGCGACACGCTGGACCTGACCCACGTGCCGTTCCGGGCCGGCCTTGACGGGATCGCCGCCCTGATCATCGACACCGGTGTCCCGCACGCCCTGGTCGACGGCGAGTACGGCCGCCGGCGCGCCGAATGCGAGCAGGCCGCCCGGCTGCTCGGTGTGCCGTCTCTCGGCACGGTGTCCGACGTCGCCGTCGCCGACCTGCTGACCGACCCGCTGCTGCGGCGCCGTGCCCGTCACGTGATCTCGGACAGCGCCCGCGCCCGCGCGATCGCCTCAGCGCTGCAGGCGGCGCAGGCGTCGCAAGACGAGCCTGAGCCCGGCATATACCGGTTTACCGGCCAGTTGCTCACGCAGGCGCACGCCTCGCTGCGGGACGACTTTGAGGTCTCCTGGCCGGAGGCCGACGTGGCGGTGGACGTCGTGATCGAGGCGGGCGGGTACGGCGCGCGGATGATCGGCGGCGGGTTCGGCGGGTCGGTCCTCGCGCTGGTCCCGGCGAGCCGGCTGCCCGCGATGCGCGCCGCGCTCACCGAGGCGTTCGCCGGGCGCTCGTGGAAGCCGCCGGAGTTCCTCGACGCGGTCCCGTCCGCCGCCGCCCGCCAGATCGCTTAGAGACGGCGCCGTCCAGCCACTGCGCGGCCGCCGTCTTCGACGACCGCGTGCTCGCGGACGGCGCCGCGCTCTACGCCGGGCTGGCCTTGCGCCGCCTCGCCAGGGGGTGACGCTGACCGGCCGGCTACAGGCTGGCGACGTCCGCCTGCTTGGCGCGGACGGCCTCCGCGGCCGCGCGCAGCGCGGTGAGCTCGCTCTGCGACAGGTCGCGCTCGACGACGCGGCGCACGCCCGCCGAGCCGATCTCCGCCTCGACGCCGAGGTAGACGCCGCTGATGCCGTACTCTCCGTCGACCCAGGCGCACACCGGCATCACCGCGCCCGAGTCCTCCGCGACCGCGCGCGCCATCCGGGCGGCGGCCGCTGACGGAGCGTAGTAGGCCGAGCCGGTCTTGAGCAGCGCCACGATCTCGCCGCCGCCATTGCGGGTGCGGGTGACCAGCGCCTCGATCTCGTCATCGGGCAGCAGCGCGGCCAGCGGCTTGCCGTCCACCGTGCAGGCCGAGGGCACGGGCACCATCGTGTCGCCGTGCGACCCGAGCGTCAGCGTCGCCACCGACCCGACCGGCACGCCCAGCTTCTCCGCCACGAAGTAGCTGAACCGTGCGGTGTCGAGCATGCCCGCCTGTCCGAGCACCCGGTGCGCGGGGAACCCGGAGACCTTCGCGGACAGGGCCGTCATCTCGTCAAGCGGGTTGGACACGACGATCAGCACGGCCTCAGGGGCGTGCTTGACGACGTTCTCCACCACGTTCCTGACGATCTTGGCGTTGACCTCGATCAGGTCCATCCGGCTCATGCCCGGCTTGCGGGGAAGGCCCGCGGTGATCACCACGATGCCGGCCCCGGCGACCGCCTCGTAGCCTTCGCCGGACGGGCCCGTCGTCTGGCCGGTCACCGTGGTCTCGAATCCCTCGACCGGCCGCGACTGGTTCATGTCGAGCGCGAGCCCCTCGGGCTTGCCTTCGATGATGTCGGTGAGCACGACCTCGTCGAAGATGTCGTATTCGGCGAGCCGCTGCGCGGTGGTCGACCCGTAGAAGCCGGCCCCGATGACGGCTACCTTTCCGTTGCGTGCCATGTCGTTCGGAATCTCCCTTGTAGTCAGGCTGCTCAGCCGGCCATCGCGGCGCGCAGGTTGGCGTCAAGCTCCGCGAGGAACTCCTGGGTGGTCAGCCACGGCGTCTCTGGCCCCACCAGAAGCGCCAGGTCCTTGGTCATCTTCCCGCCCTCGATCGTCTCGACGCAGACCCGCTCGAGGGTGCGGGCGAACTCGGTGACCGCCGGCGTCCCGTCGAGCTTGCCGCGGTGCTCCAGGCCCCGCGTCCAGGCGAAGATCGACGCGACCGGGTTGGTCGAGGTCGGCTTGCCCTGCTGGTGCTGACGGTAGTGCCTGGTCACGGTGCCATGCGCCGCCTCTGCCTCGACGGTCCGGCCGTCCGGGGTCATCAGCACGCTTGTCATCAGGCCAAGCGAGCCGTATCCCTGGGCCACCACGTCGGACTGCACGTCTCCGTCGTAGTTCTTGCAGGCCCAGACGATGCCGCCGTCCCACTTGAGCACCTGCGCGACCATGTCGTCGATCAGGCGGTGCTCGTAGGTGATGCCCGCTGCCTCGAATTCGGCCTTGAACTCCGACTCGAAGGTCTCGGCGAAGATGTCCTTGAAGCGCCCGTCGTACCTCTTGAGGATCGTGTTCTTCGTGGACAGGTACAGCGGCAGCCTGCGGTCGATCGCGTATCGCATGGTGGCACGCGCGAAGTCGCGGATCGAGTCGTCGTAGTTGTACATGGCCATCGCCACGCCGCCGCCGGCGAACTTCGCGACCTCGAGCTCGATCGGCTGGGACCCGTCGCTGGAGTCGGGCACGTAGCAGATCGTCACGGTGCCCGGCCCCGGGACAACGAAGTCGGTCGCCTTGTACTGGTCGGCGTGCGCGTGCCTGCCGATGATGATCGGCTTGGTCCAGCTCGGCACCAGCCGCGGGATGTTGGAGATGACGATCGGCTCGCGGAAGATGACGCCGCCGAGGATGTTCCTTATCGTGCCGTTCGGCGACGGCCACATCTGCCTGAGCCCGAACTCGGTCACCCGCGCCTCGTCAGGCGTGATGGTGGCGCACTTCACGCCGACGCCGTGGCGCTTGATGGCGTATGCCGCGTCAATCGTCACCTGGTCGCCGGTGGCGTCCCGGTGCTGGACGGACAGGTCGTAATACTCCAGGTTGACATCCAGGTAGGGGAGGATCAGCTGGTCCTTGATGAACTGCCAGATGATCCGGGTCATCTCGTCGCCGTCCAGTTCGACGACAGGATTGGCCACCTTGATTTTGGACATGTTATTCGTGTTTCCCTTCCATCGGCGGGCCGGCCATTCTCCCTTGTGCGGATAGCGGCCCTCAGCGCGGCAGCACCAGGCCCACGGCTAGCAGGCAGGTGCCGAAGACGGTCAGCGTGAGCACGTCGGTCAGGCGGCATCTCGACGCGAGCAGGCCGGCGAGCCTGCCCGGCAGCACCAGCCGGACGACCGCGGCCACGAGCAGCGCCGAGCCGGCCACCGCGCCGCCCCCGCCGCCGCCGTGAGAGCCCAGGCGCCAGGCGATGTACACGCCGGAAGCGACGGCGACGAGAACGGCCAGGTACGCGACGAGGCCGACGGTGCCGGCCAGCTCCGCTGCTCCCCCTGTCTTTCCCGAACGGACCGTGCCGCCTGTCTTGCGCGCCGGGACTGCGGAGGGGACGAAGCCTGGCAGCGCGTGGCGCGCCTGCCGAGTCATCGCGACGACCTCCTCATTCCGCCGGGACATCCCGAAGCAGGTGTCGTCGCCGCGCGTCCCGGCATGTCCGGCGGACGTCACCCGCAGGCAAGCAGCCAGCGGGTCCTCCGTCGGGTAAGCGCGGTGCCCGAAGTCCATTATGGTCTCTTGCCGCCGGCCGCGTGCTAACGGCCGGCCTTCTGGCTGCTCGCTGCGCAGTTTACCGGCGACGGAGCACGGCGGGTGCGCCGCTGCGCCGCGATCCCGCCAACAGCCCCAATCGCGGCATTGCCGCCAAAAAGGATATATCGCAAATATTTTCGTGGTACGGTCAGCCAGGGAGAGGGTAACGCTAGAGTGAGATAAGCGTCACGTCTTCGATAAACGGGAGGGTCTGGCGTGGACACGCCCTACATTCGCATTGAGGACACCGGGATACTCGTTCCGCTGCGCGACGACATCACAACCATCGGGCGTGGGCACGGAGTCGATGTCCGGCTCGACGACCCTAGCGTCTCGCGGCTGCACGCCGAGATCATCCGGCGCGGCCCGTATATCTATATAGCCGATCTCGGATTATCACGGCACGGCACGCGGGTGAACGGGCGGCCCGTCGCCCGGAAGGTGCTTGACGACGGCGACGTGCTGAGCTTCGGCTCGGCGCGCTGCAAGATCGAGGGGATCCCGACGGAGGAACTGGCCGCGGAAACCGAACTGCGCCGCGCCGCGGCCCCCGAGCTGACCCGCAGGGAACTCGACGTGCTCATCTCGCTGTGCCGTCCGGCGCTGTCCGACGACGCGTTCGTCACCCCCGCGACCGCCAGGGAGATCGCGGTGGACCTAGTGGTGACGGAGGCCGCGGTCAAGCAGCACCTGCTGCGCCTTTACCAGAAGTTCCGCGTTCCGGAGGGACCCAACCGGCGGCCCCGGCTGGCCAACGAGGTCATCGCCCTCGGCCTGGTCAGGCCGCTCGCCGACCACGGCTCAGGGCAGGTGCAGCATGCCCACGGTGTGCCTGAGCAGCCACTTCTGGACGGCGTGCAGCGTTCCGCCCAATGACGGCAAAACATGAGGAACCATCCAGCTGGTGGCCGGCCAGATCAGCGGGGGCTGCGAAAGCAGCGAGATCATCGCGCCGGCGAGCGCCCAGGCTGCGATGAGGGCCACCACGAGCGAGACCCGGCTGCGGATCACGGCGCCTGTCATCCGCCGCAGCTGACGGCGCGGCGAGCGGGATCCGGGCCCGATCGCGTACAGCGCCACCGCGGCGCCAGCGGCCCAGCTGCCCGCCGTAGGCAGCGTCCGGGTCTGCGCGAACGCCACCGACGCCGCCGCGGCGGCAGCCGCTGCCAGCAGCGCGAGCGGAGCGAGCGCCGCGGTGGTCACCAGCGCGCGGACCACTTTCCACGGCGCGGTGATGACCACGACGAGGATGTCGCCTGGCCTGGCGCCGCGCACCGAACGCCGCGCCGCCAGGCCCGCCTGCGCCCGGTCCGCCGCTCGCAGCAGCGTTATCACCGCCAGTGCGAGCACCGTCCCCGCGACCGGGAGCAGGACGGCGAGCGCGACGGCGGCGACCCCGAACGCCAGCAGCACAAGGCCGTGCCCCGCGACCGTCGCCCCTGAGGGCGCGGCTCCCGCCGCCGCGCTGGCAGGCCCGTACCCGCCAGGGGCCGCGCCCGCGGCCGGTCCCGGCACCGCGCCGGGTCCGGAAAGCGCCCCGCCGTTCACCGACGTGGCGGCCGCCGCCGGTGGCCGCACCGCCCGCCGCGAGTAGTCGACGGGCGGCAGCAGGTCGGCCACGCCCGCCGCGGCCTCCGCCGGGCCCGGATATACCGGCGGGGGGACCGGTCCGGCCGGCGCCGGCCCGCGGAATCCGGCGGGCGAGCCGTCCAGGTGATCGTCCCACCACGGGACCGGCACCGACCCGGGCCACGTCCCGTTCGGCCCGGCTGCCCCCGGCCGGCCATCGCCCGGCGCCAGCAGCGCGCAGTTCTCGGCGAGCCACGCCGCCGGCGGCCTGCTGGCCGGATCGACCGACAGCGCCGCCTTGACCAGCGGCAGCAGCGGCGGCGGCACCCCGTCGACCTCCGCCATCCCCTGCAGCACCCGGAAGAAGACCGTCTGATAGGTCCCGGTGCCGTACGGCTGGCGCCCGGTGGCCGCGAACGCGACGGTGGCGCCCCACGAGTGCACGTCCGCCGCCCCGCTACTCGGCTGGCCCTCGATGACCTCGGGCGCGAGGTACCCGGGCGTGCCCATCACCATGCCGGTCTGGGTCAGCCTGGTGGCGTCGGGGATGTGCGCTATGCCGAAGTCGATCACCACGGGTTCCCCGTCCGCGATCATGACGTTTCCCGGCTTCAGGTCGCGGTGCACGACGCCGGCGGCATGGATGGCCGCGAGCGCCGCGGCCAGCCCGGCGGCGAGCCGCCCGAGCGCGGCCCCGCCAAGCGGACCGTCCCTGCGGACGATCTCATCCAGCGTCCGGCCGGGGACGTACCTGGTCACGATGTACGGCGAGGGGCCGCCCACGTCCGCGTCCAGGACCTCGGCGACATAACGGCTGCGCACCCGCCGCATGGTCTCGACCTCGCGGAGCAGACGGTCACGCGCGTGAGGATCCGCGGACACCGCAGGCCCGAGGACCTTGACAGCGACCGGGCGGCTCTCGGCGTCGGTAGCGAGGTAGACCACGCCCATCCCGCCTTCGCCGATCTTCTCGAGCAGGCGGTAGGGCCCGATCTTCCCCGTCCGCGATTCCAGTGCTGGCATCGTCCTTTCAGGGTACGGGCCAATACAGCGGTTTTTCGGTAAAGGCTGTATTACGCCCGACAGGCGGGTCAGGAACCGGTGACGAGGCGGCGGAGCGCCTCGGCGGCCTGCGCATTGCTCTCCGCATGCACCACGAGCGCGCTGGCCAGCGCGGTTGCCCACTGCTGCAGCGGTACGTTCTGCCGGGAGAGCACCACGCCGCGGACCTCGCGGCAGATTTCGGCGGACGGCTGGCCGTTCTTGACCGCGAGGGTCATGAGCTGGTCGCCGAGCCGGATGGCGACCTTGGCGATCTCGCCTGGCCGCCCGTGCATCCGGTCGGACACGGACCGTTCCCGCTCGACCGTCACGTAGTCGGGAGGCAGCGCCTCGCTCAGCGACCTGGACAGGACGCGGGCGTATACCGCCACGTCCGCGCTGTCCATCCGCAGCGCGGCCGTGACCATCTCGAGCGAGAGGTCGTCGTCAGGCTCAGTCATATGTGCTCAATACCCCACCGGTCACCGCGATCCTGCCACAGCTAAACTACACGGACTGGCGCGGTCATCGTCCGTCGAAGGTAGCCTTCCCCGGACCGTTCTCGATGAAGCTGCGCATGCCCGTCTTCTGATCCTCGGTCGCGAACAGCGCGGCGAACTGCAGCCGCTCGATCTCGAGCCCGGTGGCCAGGTCGACCTCGAGGCCGCTGTCGACCGCCTGCTTGGCGGCGCGCAGCGCCAGGGACGGCCCGGAGGCGTACCTGGCCGCAAGTTCCGCCGCCGCCTGGTAGACCTGCCCGTCGGGGACGACCTTGTCGGCCAGGCCGATCGCCAGGGCCTCGCCGGCCGTCACCTGCCTGCCGGTGAAGATCAGGTCCTTGGCCCGTGCCGGGCCGATCAGGCGCGGCAGCCGCTGCGTCCCGCCCGCGCCCGGGATGATGCCGAGCAGGATCTCGGGCTGGCCCAGCTTAGCGCTCTCGCCCAGCACCCGGAAGTCGGCGCACAGCGCGAGTTCCAGGCCGCCGCCGAGCGCGTACCCGGTGACGGCCGCGACCACCGGCTTGGGGATGCCGGCGACGGCGCCGAACGAAGCCTGCAGCCTGGCGGAGCGCTCGGCCATCTCGGCGTAGCCGAGGCCGGCCATCTCCTTGATGTCCGCGCCCGCGGCGAAGACGCGCTCGCCGCCGTAGAAGATGACCGCGCGGACCTCCGCGTCGGCGCTTACCTCCGCCGCCGCGGCGGCGATCTCCTCCTGGACCTGCGCGTTGAGCGCGTTCATCTTCGGCCGGTCGAGCCGGATCGTCGCGATCCGGTCCGCCACCTCCACGCGCACGAACTCGCCCAAGGCACCCACCTCCACATCAGCCCCGCCCGCTACCCGCGGCACACCTAAGCTACCGGCCAGCCCGGGGCCCGCGGCGCGGGGACCGGCTCAGCGGAGGTCGCCGTTGGTCATGCCGGCCGGGGCGTCCGGGTAGGTGACCAGGCCAAGCTCGGCCCGGCTCGCGAGCAGCGGGTGCTTGGGCAGCACCCGCGCGGTGTAGCCGAACGGGCCGGGCCGTCCGAGCTCGACCGCGCCGGAGAACCGGGTCTGCGGGCAGTTCGCGGAATCGTCGGCGGCGAGCGTGAGGTAGCACGGCTCGACGATCTCCTCGTCCTCGCCCGGCCTGCCGTACACCACCTCGACCGAGACGTCGGACGGGGCAAGGGCGCCGAGCGCGGCAGTCACCCGCACGTCAAGCACCGCGCCGAGACTGGGCTCTGTGCCGTCCGCCTCCACGTGCTCGATCCGCACCGCGGGCCACGCCCGCCTGACACGCTCCTTCCACGCGGCGAGCTCGCGCGCCGCGTGGAACCCGTGCGCGGCCAGCGCCCGCGACGACTGGGCGGCAGGGGCGTACAGGTGCCTCACGTAGTCCGCGACCATGCGGTCCGCCTGCACCAGCGGGCCGAGGCTGCGCAGCGAGTGCCTCATCATCTCGACCCAGCCGCCGGAGACGCCGTCGTGACCGGTGTCGTAGAACAACGGCGCCACCGACTTCTCGATCAGTTCGTACAGCGCCGACGCCTCGAGCTCGTCCCGCCGCGCCGGGTCGGCCACGCCGTCCGCGGTCGGGATCTCCCAGCCGTTTCCCCCGTCGAACCACTCATCCCACCAGCCGTCCCTGACCGACACGTTCAGGCCGCCGTTCAGCGCCACCTTCATCCCGGACGTGCCGCACGCCTCGAGCGGCCGCAGCGGGTTGTTCAGCCACACGTCGCAGCCCTGCACCAGATGGTGCCCGAGCGCCATGTCGTAATCGGGCAGGAAGACGATGCGCCTGCGCACGGTTTCGGTGTCCGAGAACCTGACCATCTGCTGTATCAGCCGCTTGCCGCCCTCGTCGGCGGGATGAGCCTTGCCCGCGATCACGATCTGGATGGGCCGGTCAGGGTCGAGAAGCAGGCCGGCGAGCCGCTGCGGGTCATTGAGCATCAGCGTCAGCCGCTTGTACGACGGGACCCGGCGGGCGAACCCGATCGTCAGCACGTTCTCGTCCAGCACGTCGTCGATCCAGGTGAGCTCGGCGCCGGAGGCGCCCCGCTGCCGCCACGACTGGCGAAGCCGCCGCCTGGTCTCCGCGACAAGCCGCGCCCGCAGCCTGCGGCGGATCCCCCACAGCCGCGCCGCGTCCGCCGACGCGGCCGTGGCGGAGTCGCCCGGCTCCGACATCTCCCTCGCCACCCAGGTGGGGGCGTGCACGCCGTTGGTTATCGAGCCGATCGGCACCTCGGAGGTGTCGAAACCCGGCCACAGCCCGGCGAACATCTCACGGCTCACCTGACCGTGCAGCAGGGATACGCCATTGACCCGCTGCGCGAGCCGCATGCCCATCACGGCCATGTTGAACACGTGCGGATCCCCGCCCTGGTAGGTCTCGGCGCCGAGCGCGAGCACCCGGTCAAGCGGCAGGGTCTGGCCCGCGGCGCCCGCGGTGAAGTACCGCTCGGCCAGGTCCCTGGGGAACCGGTCGATGCCCGCGGGCACCGGCGTGTGCGTGGTGAACACCGTGCCCGCCCGGCACAGTTCGAGCGCCTCGTCGAAGCTCAGGCCGGCGGCCACGTACTCGCGGATCCGCTCCAGGCCGAGGAAGCCCGCATGGCCCTCGTTGGTGTGGAAGACCTCGGGCTCGGGGTGGCCGGTGATCGCGCAGAACTCGCGCACGGCGCGGACGCCCCCGATGCCGAGCAGCAGTTCCTGGCGGAGCCTGTGCTCGCTGCCGCCGCCGTAGAGCCGGTCGGTGACCTCGTGCAGGGCCAGTTCGTTCTCTTCCACGTAGGAGTCGAGCAGCAGCAGCGGGACCCGGCCCACCTGGGCCACCCAGACCTGCGCGGTCGAGACCTTGCCGCCCGCGAGCGTCACGCTGACATGCACAGGGGAACCGGCGGCAGGCTCCCCGTGCTTGCCGGGATTCCTGAGCAGGGTCAGCGGCAGGCCATTCGGGTCGTCCGCCGGGTAGCGCTCGGTCTGCCAGCCGTCGGAGGACAGCGACTGCGTGAAGTACCCGTGCCGGTAAAGCAGCCCGACGCCGATCACAGGGACGCCGAGGTCGCTCGCCGACTTCAGGTGGTCGCCGGCCAGGATGCCGAGGCCGCCCGAGTACTGCGGCAGCACCGCGGTGATGCCGTACTCCGGCGAGAAGTAAGCGATCGCGTCAGGCAGGGCCTTGGCGTTCCCGGCCTCCCCCGACTGATACCAGCGCGGCTGCGTCTCGTACTCGCGCAGGTCCGCGAGGACCGCGTTGACATGGCGCAGGAATGCCTCGTCCCCCGCCAGGTCCGCCAGCCGCCCGGGCCGCATCGAGCTGAGCATCGCGAACGGGTCGCCCCCCGAGGCGGCCCACCCGGCGGGGTCGATCGACTCGAAAAGCTCGACCGTGCCCGGGTGCCAGGACCAGCGCAGGTTCAGCATCAGGTCATGCAGCGGCGCGAGCGGCTGCGGAAGCGTCACGCGGACGGTGAATCGTCTGATCGCTCTCACGGGGAGTCATCATAGGCCGCGCCACAGACCTTCGCGGACCATCTCCGGTGACGGTTGGTTAACACCGCGTTACCTCGGGGGCGGCGCGCGTTTGTGAATCGCGAGTGGGTACGGTGGCCGCGTGATCGGACGCATACCCATCCTTGACATCGAGCCCGTGGTGGAATGCGGGCACCGCCCGGCCAAGGCGGTCGAGGGGGAGACTTTCCAGGTCAGCGCCACCGTCATCGGTGAGGGGCATGGCGCGCTCGGCGCCGGGGTGGTGCTCAGGGACCCGGAGGGCGGACCCGGACCGCTCGTGATCATGCGCGAGCTGGAGCCGGGGACAGACAGATATGGCGCCGAGGTGACAGTCACGCGCGCGGGCACCTGGCACTTCCACGTCGAGGCGTGGAGCGACCCGATCGCGCACTGGCATCACGATGCCGCCATCAAGATCCCGCGCGGCCAGGACGTCGAGCTGATGCTGGCCGAAGGAGCGCTAGTATTCGAGCGGGCGGCGCGAGGGATCAGGCAGCCGCCGGGCGCCGCCGGGCCGGCCGCCGCCCGCGCCGTGCTCAACGCGCTCGCCAGGAAGCTGCGGGACCGCGGCCTGCCGCCCTGGGACAGGCTCGCCGCGACCGAGGCCCCTCAGATCAGGAGCGTCCTGAGCAGGTACCCGCTCCGCGACCTGGTCACCAGGTCCGCGCGGATGCCGGTGCTCGTCGACAGGCTGCGCGCCCTCTACGGGGCCTGGTACGAGTTCTTCCCGCGTTCTGAGGGCGTGCAGTTCGACCCCATGGGCCGCAGGGAACCGGTGTCGGGGACGCTGCGCACGGCGGCGCGCCGGCTCGAGGCGATCGCCAAGATGGGATTCGACGTCGTCTACCTGCCGCCGGTCCACCCGATCGGCACCACCTACCGCAAGGGGCGCAACAACACCATCGACGCCAAGGCCGGCGATCCGGGCTCGCCGTGGGCGATCGGGTCCGCCGAGGGCGGGCACGACGCGATCCACCCCGATCTCGGCACGTTCGCGGACTTCGCCGCGTTCGTCAGGCGCGCCAGGGAACTGGGCCTGGAGGTGGCGCTCGACCTGGCGCTGAACGCGTCGCCTGACCACCCCTGGGTGAAGGAGCACCCGGAGTGGTTCACCACCCGGGCCGACGGCACGATCGCGTACGCGGAGAACCCGCCCAAGAAATACCAGGACATCTATCCGATTAACTTCGACAACGATCCCGAGGGGCTGTACGCGGAAATATTGCGGATCGTTCGGCTCTGGATGGATAACGGCGTGCGGATCTTCCGCGTGGACAACCCGCACACCAAGCCGGCGCAATTCTGGGAGCGGCTGCTCGCGGCCGTCAGGCGGACCGACCCGGACGTGCTATTCCTCGCCGAGGCGTTCACCCGCCCGGCGATGATGCGCACGCTGGCCATGATCGGGTTCCACCAGTCCTACACGTACTTCACCTGGCGCAACAGCAAGGACGAGCTGACCGGGTACATGCGGGAGCTTGCCGGGCCCGCGGCCGCTTACATGCGCCCCAACTTCTTCGCCAACACGCCCGACATCCTGCACGAGTACCTGCAGCACGGCGGGCCGGCCGCGTTCAAGGTCCGGGCCGTGCTCGCCGCCATGCTCAGTCCCGCGTGGGGCATCTACTCGGGCTTCGAGCTCTGCGAGAACACCCCGGTGCGCCCGGGCAGCGAGGAGTACCTGGACTCGGAGAAGTACCAGTACCGGGCGCGCGACTGGGACGCCGCGGCGCGGGACGGCCTCGGGATCGCTCCGTTCATTACGGACCTCAACAGAATCAGGAATAGCCATCTGGCGCTACGGTGGCTGCGTAATCTACGCTTCCATCACGTGGATCGGCCCGAGCTGATCTGCTTCTCGAAACGAGTGTCCGGGCGGGTGATATCCGCCACCCAGACGGGTACGAGGAGCGCCTACGGGGCAGATACGATCACGGAGAGATCCTCCGTGCTCGCGGCGCCGCAGGCGGGGGAACAGGCCGGCGCGGCATCCGACACCGTCCTGGTTGTAGTGAATCTTGACCCGCATCAGGCCAGGGAGGCCACGGTCTGGCTGGACTTGCCCGCACTCGGGATCGATCGGCACGAGGGGTTCACCGTCACCGATGAGCTCAGCGGCGACACGTACCGGTGGGGGCAGGCCAACTTCGTGCGCCTCGACCCGGCGGTGCGGCCCGCACACATCTTCACCGTTACGCGTGACCTGGCATGACGAATTAGCCTGGCATGCGTCGGTCGCGCATTCCCAGGAGCCTCGAGCAGTGACAGAGCACGAGCCAGCTACCGGCCGGCCAGCTTCGGCGCCGCACCACGCCGACAAGGCCGAGCCGCAGTCAGCCATCCCGCAGTCAGCCATCCCCCATCCGGCGACACAGCCGCGCGCGCCGCACGCGCCCTCGTCGCCAGGCACCGGGTCGTTCCCCGCCTCGCCGAACACGGGGCCGTTCCCCGCCTCGCCCGCCGAGCCGGTGCCTGACTTCGCCCTCGACAAGCCGCGGGACCCGGAGTGGTACCGGCGCGCGGTCTTTTACGAGGTCCTCATCAGGGGATTCCAGGACGCGAACGGCGACGGCACCGGCGACATCCGCGGCCTGACATCCCGGCTTGATTACCTGCAATGGCTCGGGATCGACTGCATCTGGCTGCTGCCCATCTACGAGTCGCCGCTCCGCGACGGCGGCTACGACATCTCGGACTTCATGCGGATCCTCGGCGAATACGGCAACATCGCCGACTTCGTCGAACTCCTCGAGGAGGCGCACAAGCGCGGCATCCGGGTCATCGCCGACCTGGTCATGAACCACACCAGCGACGCCCACCCCTGGTTCCAGGCGAGCCGCGGCGACCCGGACGGCCCGTTCGGCGACTTCTACGTGTGGGCGGACGACCCGGACAAGTACGCGGAAGCGCGGATCATCTTCGTCGACTCCGAGACGTCCAACTGGACGTTCGACCCGGTGCGCGGGCAGTACTACTGGCACCGCTTCTTCGCCCACCAGCCGGACCTGAACTTCGAGAACCCCAGGGTCCAGGACGCGATGATCGAGGTGCTGCGGTTCTGGCTCGACCTCGGCATCGACGGCTTCCGGCTGGACGCCGTGCCCTACCTGTACGAGCGGGAGGGCACCAACTGCGAGAACCTCAAGGAGACGCACGAGTACCTCAAGCGCATCCGCGCCGAGGTGGACGAGTTGTACCCGGACCGCGTGCTGCTCGCCGAGGCCAACCAGTGGCCCGCCGACGTGGTCCAGTACTTCGGCGACCCGGAGACCGGCGGCAACGAGTGCCACATGGCGTTCCACTTCCCGCTGATGCCGCGCATCTACATGGCGGTGCGGCGGGAGCAGCGCTACCCGATCTCGGAGATCCTGGCCCAGACGCCGAAGATCCCGGCCGGCTGCCAGTGGGGCATCTTCCTGCGCAACCACGACGAGCTGACGCTCGAGATGGTCACCGACGACGAGCGGGACTACATGTACGCGGAGTACGCCAAGGACCCGCGGATGAAGGCGAACATCGGCATCAGGAGGCGCCTGTCCCCGCTGCTCGACAACGACAGGAACCAGCTCGAGCTGTTCACCGCGCTGCTGCTGTCCCTGCCGGGCTCGCCGGTCATGTACTACGGCGACGAGATCGGCATGGGCGACAACATCTGGCTCGGCGACAGGGACGGGGTGCGGACGCCGATGCAGTGGACCCCGGACCGCAACGGCGGCTTCTCCAGCTGCGACCCGCAGCGGCTGTACCTGCCGCCCGTCATGGACCCGATCTACGGCTACCAGTCGCTCAACGTCGAGGCGCAGCAGCGCATCCCGCAGTCGCTGCTGCACTGGACCCGGCGGATGATCGAGATCAGGAAGCGGCACCCGGTCTTCGGCTTGGGCGCCTACGATGAGCTGACCTCGAGCAATCCGAGCGTGCTCGCCTTCGTGCGCGAGTACGACGAGGCGGGCGCGGACGGCGCGCAGCGGACGCAGGGGGGCGGGCCCGCCGCCCACCCGGATCACGACGTAGCCGACCGGGTGCTTTGCGTGAACAATCTCTCCAGGTTCCCGCAGCCGGTCGAACTCGACCTGCGCAGGTTCATCGGCGTCACGCCGATCGAGTGCATGGGCGGGGTGACGTTCCCGCCGATCGGAGAGCTGCCGTACCTGCTGACACTGCCCGGACATGGCTTCTACTGGTTTCAGCTTCCGCCGGCGAGGGAGGATCATGACCGTTGACCCGCTGAGCTGAACGCAGCGACCTACGGGATGAGCGAGGCGATGGCTTTCGATGACGCACTAGCCGCATGGCTGGTCAGGCAGCGATGGTTCGCCGGCAAAGGGCGCGGACTGCGCGATCTCGCGATCGTGGCCGACACCCAGGTCATCGCCGGCGATCCCGAGCTCCGGCACATGATCATCACGGTCTCGCACGGCACCACGGTGGACTACTACCAGGTGCTCGCGGGACTTCGCCGCAGGCTGCCGGCGCGGCTGAAACACGCCAGGATCGGCCCGTCCGGCGACGGCCGGCAGGCCTATGACGCGCTGCACGACTCGGACCTGACCAGGCCGCTGCTGGCCGGCATCGCCGGCAGCGCCACGATCGGTTCGCTGCAGATGCGCAAGGTCGCCGGCGCCAGCTTCGAGTCAGGCCTTGACAGCCTCGTGCTCAGCGCCGAGCAGACCAACACGAGCCTGGTGTTCGGCGATCAGTCGATCCTCAAGGTGTTCCGCAGGCTCTCTCCCGGGCCGAACCCCGACCTGGAGGTGACCACCGCGCTCGCCCAGCTCGGGTCGCCGCACGTGGCCGAGCCGCTCGGCTGGATCGAGACCAGGCTCGAGGGCGCGGGGACCACCCTGGCGATCCTGTCCAGGTACATGCGGCTCGCGTCGGACGGCTGGCTGCTCGCGGCGACGAGCGTGCGTGACCTGTACGCGACCGAGGACGTGGCCAAGGGCGGGCGCGCGGCCGACGCCGGCGGAGACTTCGCCGGCGAGGCGCGCCGGCTCGGCATGGCCACCGCGCAGGTGCACGCCGACCTGGCCGCCGCGTTCGGCACCGACGAGCTCGGCCCGGACGCGGCCGACGAGCTGACCGAGCGGATGTTCAGGAACCTGGACAGGGCCAGGGCGGCGGTACCCGAGCTAGGCAGGCACGCCGAGATGATCGGCGCCGCCTACTCCACCCTCGGCAAGCTCAAGGGCCCGTTCCCGGTCCAGCGCGTGCACGGGGACTACCATCTCGGCCAGGTGCTGCGCACCGAGACCGGCTGGGTGCTGCTCGACTTCGAAGGCGAGCCCGCCACGCCGCTCGCGCAGCGCCGCGCCCGGTCCTCGCCGCTGCGCGACGTGGCGGGGATGCTCCGCTCGTTCGACTACGCGGCCCGCCACCAGCTCATCGGCCATCCGGACCAGGCCGCGCTGAGCGCGGTGGCCCATGACTGGGTACGCAGGAACGCGAGCGCGTTCTGCGCCGGGTACGCCGAGGCGGGCGGCCTCGACCCGGCCGCCAACGAGGTGCTGCTGCGCGCGCTGCAACTGGACAAGGCGGTCTACGAGGTTCTCTACGAAGCCAGGCACCGTCCGTCGTGGCTGCCCATCCCGCTGGAGTCTCTCGCGGAGTTCTAGCGGCTCCGCCAAACGCAGAACACAAGAGAAGATGACATCCCAGAATCTGTCCGCTCCGCAGGAGCAGCTCTCCCTCGCCGAGATCGAACGGCTCGTCGCGGGCCAGCACCATGACCCGCACTCGGTACTCGGCGCGCATCCGGGCCCGGATGGCGTGACGATCCGCGCGCTGCGCCCGCTCGCCAAATCCGTCACGGCGGTCCTGGCCGACGGCAGCAGGCACCCGATGCCGCACCGCCACCAGGGCGTGTTCGAGGTGACGCTGCCGGGGCCACACCGCTCCGTTCCGGATTATCTTCTTGAAGTCACATATCCAGGACAGTCATCCAGAACGAACGGAGCCGCCCCCGGCGCGCCAGCCGGCTCGCAGGCGCTGCAGGACGACCCGTACCGGCACCTGCCCACCGTCGGCGAGCTCGACCTGCACCTGATCGCCGAGGGCAGGCACGAGCAGCTGTGGCGGGTGCTCGGCGCGCGGGTGCGCGAGACCGGCACGGCGTTCGCGGTCTGGGCGCCGAACGCGCGGGGCGTGCGCCTGACCGGCGACTTCAACTTCTGGGACGGCCGCGGCCACCCGATGCGCTCGCTCGGCGGCGCCGGGATCTGGGAGCTCTTCGTGCCCGGCGTGGGTCCCGGGGCGCACTACAAGTACTCGATCTGCGGGCCGGACGGCGTCTGGCGGGAGAAGGCCGACCCGCTGGCGACGCTGGCCGAGACGCCGCCGGCCACCGCGTCGGTCGTGTTCGAGTCGTCCTACACCTGGCACGACGGCGACTGGATGGCGGAGCGGCCCGGCAGGCAGCCGCTGACCGGCCCGATGAGCGTGTACGAGGTGCACATCGGGTCGTGGCGCCCCGGGCTGTCCTACCGCGAGCTGGCCGCCGAGCTCGCCGCCTACGTGACCGACCTCGGCTTCACGCACGTGGAGTTCCTCCCCGTCGCCGAGCACCCGTTCGGCGGATCATGGGGATACCAGGTCACCTCGTACTACGCGCCGACCTCGCGGCACGGCAGTCCCGACGACTTCCGGTTCCTGGTCGACACCTTGCACCAGGCGGGCATCGGGGTCATCGTCGACTGGGTTCCCGCGCATTTCCCGCGCGATACCTGGGCGCTCGCCGAATTCGACGGCACCGCGCTTTACGAGCACTCGGACCCGCGCCTGGGGTCGCACCCGGACTGGGGCACGCTGGTGTTCAACTACAGCCGCCCCGAGGTGCGCAACTTCCTCGTCGCCAACGCGATTTTCTGGCTGGAGGAATACCACATCGACGGGCTGCGCGTGGACGCGGTCGCCTCGATGCTGTACCTCGACTACTCGCGCCGGGAAGGCGAATGGACACCCAACGCCTATGGCGGAAGGGAGAACCTCGACGCGATCTCGTTCATGCAGGAAGTCAACGCCACCTGCTACAGGCGGATGCCGGGCATCATGATGATCGCCGAGGAGTCAACGGCCTGGCCAGGGGTTTCCCGGCCGGTTTACCTCGGCGGGCTCGGGTATGGCTTCAAGTGGAACATGGGCTGGATGAACGACACGCTCGAGTACATGCGCCACGATCCCATTCACAGGCAGTACCACCACAACGAGCTGACGTTCTCACTCATCTACGCCTTCTCGGAGAATTTCATCCTGCCGCTTTCGCATGACGAGGTGGTGCACGGAAAGGGCTCGCTGCTCGGGAAGATGCCAGGGGATGAATGGCGCCGTTTCGCGAACCTGCGCGCGCTCTTCGGCTACATGTGGGCGCATCCGGGAAAGCAGCTGTTGTTCATGGGCTCGGAATTCGGCCAGGGCAGCGAGTGGTCGGAGACGAACGGGCTCGACTGGTGGGTGCTGCAGTACGACTACCACTGCGGGGCGCAGCGCCTGGTGCGCGACCTGAACGCGGCGTACAGGGAGCACCCCGCGCTGTGGTCGCAGGACTTCACGCCGGACGGCTTCTCCTGGATCGACGCCAACGACGCGCCGGGCAACGTGATCTCGTTCCTGCGCTTCGGGTCGGCGGAGAGCGGGGTCCCCGTGCTGGCGTGCGTGGCCAACTTCTCCGCGATGCCGCATTCGGACTACCGGGTGGGCCTGCCGCTGGCGGGGACGTGGCGGGAGGTGCTGAACACCGACAGCATCGCCTACGGCGGCAGCGGCGTGGGCAACCTGGGCGTCGTCAACGCGGTGCCCAGGCCCTGGCACGGCCGCCCGGCGTCGGCGTCGATAGTGCTTCCGCCGCTGGGCGTCCTCTGGCTTGTCCACGACTGACAGGGTGTCGGCTACGCTTGCGCTGTGCAGACGTGGGAGGCGATCCGGTCCCGGCGCGACGTCCGGTCGTTCGAGGACCGGCAGATCGCCGACGACCACCTTGACGAGATCCTCGAGTCCGGCCGCAGGTCGCCGTCCTCGCAGAACTGGCAGCCGTGGGACTTCATCCTGGTCCGCCAGCGCGACCAGCTGCTGCAGCTGTCGCACGTGTGGCGGGGGGCCGGCCACGTCGCGCAGGCGGCGGCGGCGATCGCGCTGATCGCGCCGGTGCCCGTTGACGAGCGGCAGCGCGACCGGCTGCAGTACGACCTCGGGCAGGCCACGATGAGCATCATGCTGGCCGCGGCCAGCCTCGGCGTCGGCAGCGGCCATTCGAGCGTCGGCGACCAGGACCTGGCGCGCACGGTGCTCGGCCTCCCCGGCGACAAGTTCTGCGCCTACCTGATCTCGCTCGGCTACCCGGCCGGCCGCCCGCTCACGCTGATCCGCCGCCCGGACCGCCGTCCCTTCGACGAGGTCGTCCACCGCGACCGCTGGTGACCGCGCTCACGCGACCCCGGGCCGGCCGCGGGCCTCACGCGACGTGCCGCGGGCCCGGTGCGGGCTTCTGTATCGCCGGCAGCACCGTGGTCAGCGCTTCCCTCGCGCCGGCCGCCGCCTCCTCCCGTCTGGCCTGCGCTTCGGCGCTGGCCGCCGCGGCGTCGAGCCGGATCGCGGCATCACGGCGCCTGCGACCCCTTCGTACCGCTTTGAGCGCCCTGTCGAGCAGCAGGAGCACCCCGGCGACGATGACGACGGCAACGGCGAACACGGCAAGCACGTGCATCAACTCCCGTCGGCGACAAACAGGACAAACAGGTCGTGCGATGCTGGAGTAAGGGGATAACACGTAATACTACAGCAGGCCGAGGAGCCAGCCCGGGCCGGCCACCGCCGCGCCCGCCGCCTCGCAGCGGCGCCGCAGCTCGCGGTCGGCCGTCACCACCAGGCACGGCCCGTCGCCGGAGGCGGCCTCGCCGGCGATCGCGTCGTCGCCAGAACCCGGCGCCCGCACCACGCGAACCCGCGCCGCGCGGGCGCCCGCGC
>DAHVAN010000338.1 GCA_027314595.1 Actinomycetota bacterium
CAGGCTGTCGGACTTGTAGATCGGCGCGGTGCAGCCCTCGACGTAGTGCACGTAGGCGCCCTCGTCGACGATGATCAGCGTCCGCTCGAACTGGCCCATGTTCTCGGTGTTGATCCGGAAGTAGGCCTGCAGCGGGATCTCGACGCGGGTGCCCTTCGGCACGTAGATGAAGCTCCCGCCGGACCAGACGGCCGTGTTCAGCGCGGCGAACTTGTTGTCGCCGGCCGGGATCACCGTGGCGAAGTACTCCCGCAGCAGGTCCGGGTGCTCCTTGAGCGCGGTGTCGGTGTCCAGGAAGATGACCCCCTGGGCCTGCAGGTCCTCGCGGATCTTGTGGTAGACGACCTCGGACTCGTACTGAGCCGCCACGCCGGCGATCAGCCTTTGCTTTTCCGCCTCGGGGATGCCCAGCCTGTCGTAGGTGCTCTTGATGTCGGCCGGCAGCTCGTCCCAGCTCGCGGCCTGCTTCTCGGTCGACCGGACGAAGTACTTGATGTTGGCGAAGTCGATGCCGGACAGGTCGGAGCCCCAGTGCGGCATGGGCTTGCGCTCGAAGTACTTCAGGCCCTTCAGCCGCATCTGGAGCATCCACCCGGGCTCCTGCTTGCGGGCTGAGATGTCGCGCACCACCTCTTCGGATAGTCCGCGACGGGCGGACGCGCCGGCCACGTCGGGGTCGGCCCAGCCGAACTTGTACGTGCCCAGCCCTTCGAGCTGGTCATTCGCGGTGGTCGTCATAAAAAGAGCCCTCCGGACTCCGTAGTGTCATTATCCGCCTGCGCGCCGGCGCCGCGAAGGCCGTGGGGACCGTGATGTCCCTGGGGGCCGCGCGGGCCGGCGCACGTCACGTGCGTGGTGCAGATCCCGTCGCCGTGCGCGATGGTCGCCAGCCGCTGCACCGGGGTGCCGAGCAGCCTGCCGAACGCCTCCGTCTCCGCCTCGCACAGCTGCGGGAACTCGGCCGCCACGTGCGCGACCGGGCAGTGGTGCTGGCAGACCTGCTCGCCGGCGCTGGCCGCGGTGCCGATCGCCGGCGCCGGGCCGGCCGTCGCGGCGTACCCGTCGGCGGACAGCGCCCCGGCCAGTGCCTGCACGCGGCTGCCGAGGTCGCCGCGCACCACGGGCGCGTAGCGCCGCTCGAGCTCGCTGACCTGCTGCCGGGCGAACTCGGCGACGGCCTGCTGGCCCAGCCGCTCGGCGAGGAATCGCAGCGCGCTCGTGGCCAGGTCATCGTAAGCGTGCTCGAAGGCGCTGCGCCCCGCGTCGGTGATGACGAAGAGCTTGGCTGGCCGCCCGCGGCCGCGGTTGCCGTAGGTGCGGGCGGTGCGGGTCTCGATCATGCCTTCCGCTATGAGGTTGTCCAGGTGCCGCCGGATGGCCGCCGGGGTGAGCCCCAGCCTGCCGCCCAGCGTCGCGGCGGTCGACGGGCCGAGCTCGAGGATCAGCCTGGCCACCTGGCCGCGAGTGCCCCGCTCGCTGCCATGGACCGCGTGCGCTCCACCCGGTGCAGCGTTCGCCAGGGACGCCGCATTCCCGGCGTCGCGCGCGGCGGCGGCGGGCACGGTGACCGTCCCGGCAGTTTTCACAACATCAGTGTGCCGTAAATGAGGGCGGTGCCGCAAGTTTTTCTCAACACCGACGTGACGTAAATCACCTGCCAGGTCAGTGCGGCGGCTCCGGGCGGCGGCGCTCGCAGGCCTGCGTCTTCGGTTGCCTTCACCTAGATCACGCCAGCCGCGCCGAGAGCGCCGTTGACGGTGAGGATGACGCCGCACAGGGCCAGCGCGTAGCTGCCGAGCCGCTTGCCGTGGGCGCGGATCCAGTCGTTGATCTCCTTGAGCCGGCGCGTCGTGGCCTGCGGAGCGGCCAGGTAGGCCAGCATCGGCAGCCAGACGACCATGCAGGTCAGCAGGATGACGAGCACCAGGGCCAGCGCCGCGACCGGGACATCGGCCTCACTGGTGGCGATGACCTGGACCGCGGCGATGAACGTCGTCGAGGGGGCGAAGATGAGCACCCCTGCCCCGAACGCCGCCTTAGCGCTCGGCATGGAGACGAGCCTGGCCATCAGCCCCTGCCGTCGCGGCTGGGCGGGATCCGGCTCGGGCCGCCTGACCCGGGCGACGGCGACCGCGCCGGCCAGCGACAGGAGGCCGAGGCCGAGCCGGAACTCATAGCGCGGGTCGTGCATGCGCCGCAAGTTCAGCCCAGTGGCGCGCAGCACGTAGAGCACCGCGATCGCCATGAGCACGGTCATGACGAAGGCGCCGAGCAGGTAGGCCAGCGCCGTCAGCCGGGGATTGGCCGAGCCGAGGAACACCGCCATCACGATCAGCGCCGTCGGCGAGATGGCCGCGAGGACGGCGAAGCCTGCCGCCTGCAGGATCATGACGTAATCCGCCCGGGACAGCGTTCATCGCTGCGGCGCCGCTCGCGGGACCGGCCGCCCGCCAAGTAGCTCGATGAGACCGAGCAGCACGAGCAGGATCACCAGGAGCCAGATCACGACGGCCACGCTCGGCTGGCCCCAGAACAGGAAGATCACGGCGATCACCGCGGCACAAACGACACGGAGCAGGTTCTTGTGCGCGCCGGTCCACTCCCCGGCCGGGCCGGTCCGGACCCCGGCCCGCTCGCCGCGGGCGCGCACCCAGCCGGCCCCGGACTTGGCTGCGCGCCTGATGCGGACGGCGGTGACCGACGGGCCGGTGAGGAACGCGCCCGCCGCGATGATCAGGGCGACCACCAGGATCACGCGCAGCCCTTGCCTGATGAACCGGATCAGGGTGTCATACAGCGCCGCCGCGGCCGGGGCCGGCAGCATTGACGTCGGGACGCTGTTCAGGTAGAGGCCGCGGGCGATCGTCAGCGCGATGCCGAGCACGAGCATCGACGCGGCGAGGCCGAGCGCCGCGCCGATCAGGGCGCGCCGGCGGCGCCCGGCCATGTAGATCCCCGCGGCCAGCAGCGCGATCGACAGCAGCGGCAGCACCCACTTGAGCGTGACGATCAGCCGGTATCCCTGCTGCGCCTTGGCCAGGTTGGGCGCCTCGAACAGCGGGAACGTCGCGCTGATCGCCGGCAGGCTGTTCACGACCGTCAGCCCGCGCGCGCTGAGCTGCTGCTCGGCCTGGGTGATGAGCGGGCCGAGGTTGAGCACGACCTGGTCGCCGACCACGTTCACCGCGCCGCCGCCCTGGCCGGACAGCACGCGCACGATCCCCGCGTGCGCGGCCCTGTTGACCTGCACCCAGACCGTGGCCATCGCCGGGCTCGCCACCACCTTGGCCACGGCCGCGGCGATGGCGCTGCTGACCCCGCTGGCGATCTGCCCGGAGAAGGTCCTGATCAGGTTCGCGAGCCGGGTCAGGTGGTTCGCGGAGAGCTCGGCGGCCGCCTGGCTGGCGACCGCCGGCACGTCGATCCTGCTGGTGATCTCCGTCGTGATCCGCGCGCTCAGCGCCTGCTGGATCGCCGGGTCCTGGATCAGCGGCGTCATGTTCGCCACGTACCGGTCGGTGTTGGACACCTGGTTGGCGGCCCAGACGCCCATCACCGCGACAGGGGCGAGAACGCAGCCGAGCGTGATCAGCGCCGCCGAGACCGGCGCGCGCCAGCGCCCCCGGCGCCTGCCGCGCCTGCCCCCGGCCTGCTGGCTCCGCTCGCCGCGCAGGCCGGCGATCTCGGCCCGCAGCCGCTCAAGCTCGGCATGCTCGTCTTCCGGGGCCGCCGCGCCCTTGCCCTCGGACCTGGCTGCCTTGCCGGGTCCCTCGCTGTCCTCGGACAACGCTCGCTCCCGCCGTCGTCACCGAGTCACTACCTCGCAAATCGTGCCCTGCTTCGCCGTGGCTCTTATCACCCGCGAGAGGTGAACACCCGCCGCGGCCTGACGCGCCGTCGCGCCGCGGGTGGCGCGGCGGCCAGCGAGGGGACTTACAGCAGCTGCAGGCGGCGGCCGCGGGCCACGGCGTCCCGCCTGGAGGTCACACCGAGCTTGTGGTACGTGGACCGCAGGTGGGTCTTGATGGTGTTGACCGACAGGAACAGCGCGTCCGCGATCTCCTGGTTGGTCAGATGGGAGTGCAGCAGCCGCAGCACGGCCATCTCGCTGGCGGTCAGCGGCGGCGCGGCGGCGCTCGCCGACCCGTTGCCCGCGGTCTTGGGCGGCAGCTGGCAGACGAAGCGCTCCTGGACCCGGGCGGCGAACGCGGCGGCCGGGCTCGCCGGCGCCACCATGATGGCGATCGCGGAGTGGATCGCGCCGCCGAAGTCGAGGAACGGCCGGTAGGCCCCGTGCGGCTCGGCGATCATCAGGGCCTGCTCGAGCAGCGCGGCCGCCGCGGCGTGAGCGCTCAGCCTGCGGTTGGCGATGGTGGCGGTCAGCAGCGCCGTGATCCGGTCGCGCAGCGTCCCGTCGCCCGGCGCGGCCAGGCCGTCCAGGCACTGGCTGACGGTGGCGAGCGCCGCGGCGGGGTCACCCTGGGCCAGCAGCAGCCGCGCGGACAGCACGACCCGCCCTGCGCTGTCCGCGCCGTCGCGGCCGCCCGCGCCCGCCGCGGCGAC
>DAHVAN010000344.1 GCA_027314595.1 Actinomycetota bacterium
CAGGCTGGCGGCGGGTGGCTGGCCGGCGGCGCCGGCGCTGGCCTGGGTGTACAGCACGTGCCCGCCCGCGTCGGTCATCTCCACGTCCGCTGGTGCCAGGGCCCACGCGCCGGCGATGCGGCCGGCCCGGAATGCGGCTACCGCGGCGGCGGGAGCCAGCGGCCGGATCGTGACAGGTCCCTGGCCGTGGCGGGGTCCGGCGAGGTGGCGTGCGGTGAGCCAGGAGCGCAGCGCGGTAGCTTGCGGCCCGGTGGTGGCGGTAGTGGCCAGGACATGCCCGCTGAGCCTGGCGGGGGAGGCTATCGTCGGCCTGACGACGAGCTCGGCGCCGCCGGTAGCCGCGCCGGCGATGAGCCGCAGGCTGCCGGGCGCGGCGGCGACGGCGGCCAGGATGGCGTCGGGGCTGGCGTAGGCGGCATCGAGCTTGCCGGCGGCAAGTGCGCTGGCCTCGGCCTGGTCGGTCCGGAAGGCCACCACTTTCAGGGTGACCTTGGGCCCGAGTTCCCTGGTGAACAGCTGGTGCTGGATTCCGGTGATCGCCGCGGCCTGCGTCAGGGTCGGCACGTAGCCGAGCACCACCACGGGCGGGGGCTGGGCTCCGGTGCCGGGGATCGGCTTGCTGGCTGCACAGCCAGCCGTGGCCAGCACGCCGGCGATCCCTGCCGCTGCGAGTGCGCGCCTCATCAAAGCTCCCGTCGTCCGTAGCTGACCCTCGGTCAGGCAGGACAGCGTAAGCGCGTCGTACATGTCTATCAATAGGCCTCATGTGGCATGTTTCTGCCACGCCCGGAATCTTCCTTCTCGCCGTGGTCGCGCGGCATGCTGATGGCCGCTGCGGCCTCGCGGCGATGTCCTGGCATGTGAGTGCCGGCGTCGCGGCGCAGCCCGGTCTCGTTTGCGTCGCGGTGAGAAGGATGGGCTATGTCCTGGCTTGGCAGTGGTGCTGGTGCTGGCGTTCGGGCTGTCACCGGCGGGCGCCGTGTCTTGCGAACGGGGGCGCGCGGGCCGGGGCGGCGCGCCGCGCTCAGGCGGGCAGCGAGGGTGTGCCGGCGGGTGACCGCGGGCGTGACGGCGCCGCTGCTGGCGGCCTCTGGCCTGGTTCCGGTCGCTGCGGTGGTCGCGGGTGGCGCTGCGGCGGCAACTGCGGTCAGCTGGGCGACCGCGAGGACGCCGGCGAAGGCCGCGTCGCTGTCCGGCTCGGCGCTGATCCTGTCGACATCGGTGAACGGCGGGACGTCGAGCGCCGAGGCACAGGCCGCGCAGGCGCTCGGTTTGTCGGTGACGGTGGCGGCACCGTCGACGTGGGACTCGATGACCACCGCGCAGTTCCAGGCCTATTCGGTGATCATCATCGGGGACCCGTCGGCGTCCGCCTCGTGCGCTTCCACAGTGCCGTCGGACGCGCTGTCGAGCGCGGGGACGTGGGGTGCGGCGGTGAACGGGAACGTCGCGGTGCTGGGCACGGCGCCGGCGCTGGCCGGCGCGAGCACGCTGATCAGCGACTCGATCGACTATGCGGCGTCGGGCGGGTCGGGGAAGACCGGCCTGTACGTGTCGCTGAACTGCGAGTACTCGACCGCGCCGGCGGGCAGCGCGGTGCCGCTGCTGGCCGCGGTCGAAGGCGGCGGGTTCACCGTGACCGGGCAGAGCGCGGCGTGCCCGGCCGCGGCCGGGACGGTCAGCACATGGCAGGCCCTGGATTTGTCACAGTTCAGCGACCTGACGTCGGGCGAGCTGGGCCCGTGGCCGTCTCCGGCGTGCTCGGTGGAGGAGACGTTCAACTCCTGGCCGTCAGGGCTGGACGGGATCGCCTACGACACGGGCGCGTCGCCGAAGACCTTCACCGCATCGGACGGCGCGACCGGGCAGGCGTACATCCTGGCCGGGGCGCCGGTGAGCGGCGCGACCGCGGCGCTGGCCGCCTCGACAGGCGGGCTGGTCCCGGCCGGCGCCGCGGTCGGCGGGTCGAACCTGGCCGCGCCGGGGGTGAGCCAGGCACCGGCCGGGAATTCGGTGAATACTGAGAACGGCGACTTCACCCAGGCCGCTACCGACGTGTCGGTGCCGGGCTTCGGGCCGTCGCTGGATTTCACCCGCACCTATGATGCGCAGGCGGCGCAGGCGCAGACCACGACCGGGACCCCGGGGCCGATGGGCTATGGCTGGACCGACAACTGGTCGTCATCGCTGTCGGCGGCCAGCCCGGTACCCGGCGACATCTACACCATCGACGGCGAGCGGTTCGCCAACGGCATGGGCGGCGCGCCCGGCTCCGCGCCGCAGAACGCCCCCGAGTTCGTGATGGACAACGGCGGCAACGTTTATATCGCGGACGCGGCAGGGAACCGGGTCGAGGAGGTCCCAGGCGCTTCCGGCACGCAGTGGGGAATCTCCATGACCGCCGGGGACATCTACACGATCGCGGGAAGCCCGGCCGGCGCAGCCGGCGAATCGGGGAACGGCACCGCGGCTTCGGCGTCGCTGCTGAACCACCCGGAGTATGTCGCCGTGGACTCGTCGGGGAACCTGTACATCGCCGACACCGGGAACAACCGGGTCGTGGAAATCCCGGCCAGCACCGGCCAGATCGAGGTGGTCGCCGGGACCGGGAGCGCGGGCACCGGGGCGGACGGGATCGCCGCGACATCGTCGGCGCTGGACGTGCCGGTCAGCATCGTCTTGTGGGGCAGCGACCTGTACATCGCCGACACCAGCAACAACCGGGTGCAGGAAGTCCCCGCTGCCAGCGGCACGCAGTGGGGCCAGTCGATGACCGCCGGGGACGTGTACACCGTCGCCGGGCAGGCCAACGGGACCGGCGGCAACAGCGGGGCAGGCGGCCTGGCCACCAGCGCGAAGCTGAGCCTGCCGGAGGGGCTGGGATTCGACTCGGGTCACGACCTGTACGTCGCCGTCACCGGGAACAACATGGTGCAGATGGTCTCCTACTCCAGCCAGAGCCTGTGGGGCCAGTCGATGACCGCCAACCGCATCTACGACCTGGCCGGCAACGCCGGCGGCACGGCCGGGACCGGCGGCGACGGCGGCCCGGGCACCTCGGCGTACCTGGACGCGCCGACCAGCTTGTCGGTCAACAACGGCAAGCAGCTGTACATCGCCGACGCCGGGAACAACCGGATCCAGGAACTTGCCCGCACCACTCACACCGAGTTCGGCATCTCGATGACCGCCGGCGACATCTACACGATCGCCGGGCAGGCAGACGGCACCGGCGGGTATTCCGGTGACGGCGGCCTGGCGACCTCCGCCAAGATCCGCAACCCCCAGGGCCTGTCAGTCACCTCGACGGACACGATGTACATCGCAGAGGCGGGGAACAACCGGGTCGGCCAGGTGAACTCCTCCGACATCATCTCCGACTACGCCGGCAACGGCTGGACCCTGGCGACCACCGGGGACGGCGGCCCGGCCGTTGACGCCGGCCTGAACGTCCCCGAGGGCGAGGTGTTCGACCATTACGGCGACGTGATCATCGCCGACGGCGGGAACAACCGGATCCAGGAAATCGCCGCCACCGCGCACACCCAGTGGGGCATCGCCATGCAGGCCGGCGACGTGTACACGATCGCCGGCAGCGACCAGGGCTTCGCCGGGAACAGCGGGGACGGCGGCGCTGCGACGTCGGCGCGGCTGAACGACCCGATGTCGATCGCGATGGACGCCGCCGGGAACCTGTACATCGCCGACACCAGCAACTGCGAGATCCAGGAGATCACTGCCTCCACCGGGGACATCTCCACCGTCGCGGGCAGCTCCGCCGGCACCTGCGGCGACTCCGGGAACGGCGGCCCGGCCACCTCGGCGCTGCTGACCCAGATCCAGGGCGTGGCGCTCGACAGCGCCGGCGACCTCTACATCGCCGATACCTTCAACAACCAGGTCCGGGAGGTGTTCGCGGCCGGCGGGCAGTCGTTCGGCAAGTCGATGACCGCCGGGGACATTTACACGATCGCCGGCAGCACGTCCGGCACCGCCGGGACCAGCGGCGACGGCGGCGCGGCCACCTCGGCTCTGCTGCATTACCCGGTGGCTCTCGGCGTGGACGGCACCGGCAACCTCTACATCGCGGACTGGGGCAACAACCGGATCCAGGAAGTCCCGGTCACCACCGGCGCGCAGCGCGGCCAGCAGATGACCCGCTACGACATGTACACCATCGCCGGCAGCGCGTCCGGCACCGCCGGGAAGTCCGGCGACGGCGGCCCGGCCACCGGCGCGCTCCTCAGCCAGCCCGGCAACGCAACCGTGGACGCGGCCGGGAACCTGTACATCACCGACGGCGCCAACAACCGGGTCCAGGAAGTGCCGGCCGCGAACGGCACCCAGTGGGGCCAGGCGATGACCGCGAACTACATGTACACCGTCGCAGGGTCGGCGTCCGGCGCATCCGGCGATTCCGGCGACGGCGGGCCGGCGACCGCGGCGCGGATGAACGGTTCGGAGAACGTGTCCCTCGACAGCGCCGGCGACCTGTACATCACCGACGGCAACAACCGGCTCCGCGAGGTGACCTCGGCTGTCCCGGCGACCATCCAGCCCGCGGCCGGGCTGACCAGCGCCCTGTACCCGGCACCGGGCGGGCTGACGGTCACCGAGCCCGGCGGCTCCCAGGTCAGCTTCTACGCCCAGTCCGGCGGCACCTGCGCCGCCCCGTACGTGACCGCCGGGGGCAGTACTGCGCCCTGCCCCAGGACACCGGAGCGTCCCTCACGCTGTCGGGCGGGACCTACACGTTCACGCCGCAGCCAGGCACCACCTATACCTATGACTCCGCCGGGCAGCTCACCAGCCAGGCCGACGCCGCCGGGAACAAGCTCACCGTCAGCTATGACAGTCCCGCTCCCGGCGGCACCGTCACCGGCAACGGCACCTGCCCGCCGGCCGCCGCCTCCTGCCAGACGATCACCGCCGCGTCTGGCCGGGCCCTGGTCGTGGGCTGGAACGGCGCCAGCGACACCGGCCAGGTCACCTCCGTCACCGACCCGATGAACCGGACCTGGACCTACGCCTACAACACCTCAGATCAG
>DAHVAN010000153.1 GCA_027314595.1 Actinomycetota bacterium
GCTTGCCGATCCCCTCGTTCCCGTTCCGGGAGATGTCCTCGATGAGCTGGTTGATCCGCTTGAGGATCTTCCGGTCCTCCGCCTGCCAGTAAAGGTAGTCTTCCCATCCGTCAGCGGAGAAGGTGATCTTCACCCGTCGCCTCGTCAGCGTCGATGAGCTCGCGGACCTGACCACGCCCGTCATCCAGCTGCTCGATGGCGCGGGAAATCCGCTGCCGGTTCACCGGGCTGGCCATGAGGTAGAGGGTCTCCCGCATGGACTCGTACTCCCGCTGGGGAAGCATCACGACGTTCTCGCCGCCAGGCCGGGTGATGACGACCACTTCCTGGTCGTTGACCACCGAATCAAGCGTGGCCGCGTAGTTGGCCCGGGACTCCGACATCGACATCACCTTCATAGCCCAACCTCCATGTGTACAGGATAATGTACACTGAAGTCCTGAGCAAACAGCACCCTGGCGCGAGCCAGAAACTCCCGTTCCGCCCATCCTGCCCCGTGGCATAGTCCTTCTCGTGGCACAGCAGGGAGAACTACGCATTCCGGTCGCGCTGCGGCCGACCGCGGCACCGGTCATCACGCTGACGGACCGGGTGTGCGCTGACCTGCTCGACGAGGAGTACGCCGCCCTCGCCCGGCATGTGGTCGCCAAGCTGGCCCGCAAGCGCCCGTCACCGTTGCTGGCGGCCGGGCCGCGACCTGGGCCGGCGGCGTGGTGTGGGCGCTGGGGCAGGTCAATTTCCTGTTCGACCGCTCGACCGGGCTGTACGCCGCCCCAGACGACCTGGCGGACGCGTTCGGCCTCAGCAAGTCGATGCTGGGCCAGAAGGGCAAGCAGGTACGCGACACGCTGAAGATGAGCTGGGGAACACCGGAGTTCCTGCGGGCCGAGATGACCGACGCCAACCCGATGATCTGGTTCATCGAGGTGAACGGGCTGCCGTTCGACGCCCGCGAGCTGCCGGTCGAGATCCAGGTGGAGGCCTGCCGGCAGGGAGTCATCCCCTACGTCCCGGACCTGGGACGCGACGGCACGGCCGCTGCTGAGGCGGCCCTGCGGTCATGACGCCGCGGCCTTACGTCGCGAACGCCGCGGCTAGCGGTCAGGCCGCCGCCTTGTGCGTACCTCATAATCCCGGCGTAGACCCGCCGGGAACACGAATCACGGAGGCGCGCCGACGCGCCCCAGGCCCTTTCCCTCGTGGCCGGGCTGCCCGCCCGGCTTCCGGTCCTTGCTGCGCTCCCGCTCCGACCGCTGCCTGGCCCTGCGCCGCTCACCGGCCGCGATGCCCTCCTTCGAGGTCGGCGTCCCGGAGTTCGAGCTGTCCATCGCCAGTCGCCGCTCTACCTCGGCCAGCCGCGGCTCAAGCCGCCGGATCACCTCCGCACTGGCCTCCTGCGCCGACCGCAGCGCCTCTATCTGATCGTGCGGATGACCGCTGACGGCCGCAAGCTGGAGACCAGCCATATCATCAACAGCCCGGCCGCGCTGCGGCGGGAGACCGCCAAGGCCGGGCAGGCCCCGCAAGTGGTCGTCGAGGCGGCCTACGGCTGGTACTGGGCAGCCGGCGTGCTGCAGGAAGCCGGCGCAGAGGTGCACCTGGCGCACCCGCTGGGGGTCAAGGCGTTCGCCTGCCGGCGGGTGAAGAACGACGAGCGGGACGCCGCGGGCCTGGCGGACCTGCTGCGGATGGGCAGGCTGCCCGGGGCGTGGATCGCGCCGCCGGAGATCCGCGAGCTGCGCGAGGTCACCCGCTACCGGCACAAGCTGGTCAAAGGCCCGCACCTTGCTCAAGGACCAGGTTCACGGGGTACTGGCCAAGCTCGGCATCGCGGTGCCCTGCACCGGCATCTTCGGCGGCTTCGGCAGCACCTGGCTCGATGGCCTCGCGCTGCCGCAGCCGTATGCCGGCGAGGCCGACTCGCTGCGCCACCTCATGGCTGCCCTGACCGGCGAGATCACCGTGATGGAGCAGGTGACGGGGAACCTGCTGGCCGGGCACGAGGGCTACCACGCCGTCCAGGACCTGCCGGGCATCGGCCCGGTGCTCGCCGCGGTCATCGCCGCGGAGACCGGCGGCATCCGCCGCTTCCCCGGCCCTGGGCAGCTGGCCTCCCGGGCCGGGCTGACTCCCCGCCACCGCGAGCCCGGCGTCAAGGTCTCCCGCGGCCACGTCACCAAGCAGGGGTCGCGGATCCTGCGCTGGGCGGTGACCGAGGCGATCCAGCGGCAGCCCGCCGGCACCCGCGCCCGCGAGGTAAAGGACTCTGTCATCGCCCGCCGCGGCAAGGAGGCCAGGAACATCGCCAAGGTCGCCGCGGCCCGCGAGCTGCTGTGCGACGTCTTCTACGCCATGCGCGACGGCCGCGTCCGCCGCGCTCCAGGACCTGGGCAGGCCGCGTGATGCCCGGGGCCCGTGGCCGGGCGGGTGGCCGCCGTCCATTTTGCCCCTCGCCGGGCGCCTCGGCCCCGGTGGTGCGGGCGTCCCCGTGATTGACCCCGCCCGGCCCGGCGTGAAGCCGCCCCATGCCCTCCCCGGCAGCCAGCCGGGGAAAAGCGAAGGGATGAATGAGGTGCCCCAACGTTCCCGGACAGGGATCCAATAGGATTCCTATCTGGAAAGGAACGGGATCAAGTGCCGGGAAAACCAAAGCATTACACTCCGGAGTTCAAGGAGCAGGCCGTCAGAAAAGTGGTCGACTCCTCACC
>DAHVAN010000353.1 GCA_027314595.1 Actinomycetota bacterium
CAACGACCTCCCGGCCAAGCCGGATGAGGAGTCCCCTACCTTCAAGCGAGTCCGGCAGGCCCGCCGTCATGAGCTGTGGCGGGTCGCCCATCCTTACGACCCCGACGTCGCCGTCCGGATCATCTGCTGGTTCCCCGCCAACGACCAGATCGTGCTCGCGCTGGTCGGGTTCGACAAAAAATCGATCGGGGACGTGTTCTACGCCAGCGCGGCAGCACGCGGAGAGGCCATCGTCGACGCCTGGCTGCGCCAGAAGGGAAGCTCCCATGACTGAGGAAGTCAAGTTCATCCGCGGCAACGACCGCATCAACCAGCTCGCCCAGCGGCCCGACATCGCCGACGGCGTCACCCGGGTTCGCGCCGAGATGGCCGAAGCCGACCGCACCTACGCCATGGGACTAGCCGCCCTCCGGCAAGCCGCCGAACTCACCCAGGCCGAACTCGCCCGCCGCCTCGGCGTCACCCAGGCCGCCATCAGCCGCATCGAGCAGCCCCACGACCTGCTCCTGTCTACCCTCAACTCCTACCTCGGAGCCATCGGGGGCCGTGTCAGCGTCATCGTCACATTCGCCGACGGCCACGAGGCAACCCTCGACCTCTCACAACTCACATAGCGCCCTCGCCGGTCCAGACCCGGCGGCCTCATAGAGCGGTGGCACCGCCGGAACTCGCTGGCACCCTCGAAGATGGTGAAGATCTTGGCGTCGCGGGCAGATTATGTGCTGCGCGACAGGAACAGGTGGGTCGAGATGTCCGGGTTGGACTGGCCCTCGGCGACAAGGAGGGCGATCTTCCGCTCTGTCGCGATCAGGCTGTTCCAGCCGGAGACCGGCTGCCGTCGCGTGCTGCGGGTGCCCAGACGGATGTTGCGCTTACGCAGCCGGCTGTCCGCCGCATGATGTCCCAGTCAGCGCCCAGTTCGCTGTACACGTCGATGGCCGCCAGGTAGGCCGCCCGCGCGGCATCGACGTCGCCCCGTTCGGCATGCAGCACGGCGGCGTTCTCCAGCGCCTGCGCGCTGAACAGGGACCTGGCCGCCGAGTTGAACCTGGTGCAGGGCGTCTCGGCTGAGCTGTACCTTATGGTGACGGCCGGGTCCATCCGAAAGCGGGGCTGACCGTGACCGATTCCGACGAGGCCGCGCTCAAGCGCATGCTGCTCCGCCGCGCGGCCGACGCCTATGTCCTGGCCAGCCTGGAGAAGATCGGGACGGTCGCCTGGTACACCGTCGCTGGCCTGTCGGATGTGGCCGGCATCGTCGCCGACGCCCCGGCGGACCACCCCGCCGTCCAGGAGTTCCGCAGGCAGGGCGTTACCGTCATCCCGGCCCAGAAGGAATCTTCGCCCCCTACCCGGGGATGGCAGCCCGTGGGCGGATGCGCGGACCGCGTGACCCGGTTACCCTCAACATGTGCCTGGCGTCCCGTTGTCTCCTATTCGCGTGCTCGTCGCCGACGATCAGGCTCTGCTGCGCGGCAGCTTCCGGTTCCTGGTGGAGTCGGCGCCCGGCATGATCGTCGTCGGGGAGGCGGCGAACGGCGGCGAGGCCGTCGCACTGGCCTGTGACGCCCGCCCCGACGTGGTCCTGATGGACGTCCGCATGCCGGAGATGGACGGCATCGCGGCGACCAGGGAGATCCGCAGCCGGTGCGACACCCGGGTGCTCATCCTGACGATGTTCGACCACGATGAGTTCGTGTACGCCGCGCTGCGGGCGGGCGCGAGCGGTTTCCTGCTCAAGGACACCCCGCCCGCGGAACTGCTGTCCGCCATCGCCGTCATCGCCGCGGGCGACGCGCTGCTGTCCCCCGCGGTCACCCGGCGGCTCATCGCCGACTTCGCACGCCGGCCGGACGCCGCCCCGCCGGTGTCGCCCGCGCTCGACGACCTCACCCAGCGGGAGACCGAGGTGCTGACCCTCATCGCCCGCGGGCTGTCCAACACCGAGATTTCGGCCCAGCTCAGCGTGTCGGTGCCCACCGTCAAGAGCCATATCGGCCGGCTGTTCGCCAAGCTGACCGTGCGCGACCGGGCGCAGCTCGTCATCGCCGCGTACGAGGCGGGGCTTGTGTCGCCGGCCCGATGCAACCCGCTGACGTGACCGGCCCCGCCGGCGTCCGGCCGCGGCTGATCCTCCTCGACGTACTCGCCGCGGCCGGGTTCCTGCTGCTGCCGCTCGTCGCGGTCGGACGGCCCGCGTCGGCCGGGCTGAGCGGCGGTCTGGCCTGGGGGCTGTCCGCGGCCGCGGCGCTGCCGCTCTGCGTGCGCCGGCTGTGGCCGGTCCCGGTCTTCTTCGCCGTCCTCATCCTGGGAGGCAGCGCCGTCCTCCTCGGCCTTGGCCCGGTGCCGCTGCTGGCCGCCGCCTATGCCGTCTACATGGTGGCGGTTACCCAGCGGCGGCCGCTCCGCTTGTCGGCTACGCTGGCCGGCAGTCTCAGCGCGACCGGGGCGGCGCTGCTCACGCTGACCGGGGCCAGGCACTATCCCGGGGGCACGGACGTCACGCAGGCCGCGTTCGGCGTTGTCGCCCTCGGCGTCACCTGGGCCGTAGGGGCCGCGCTGCGGGACCGGCAGGAAGCGGTCAGGCGGGCCATCGAGCAGGCGGCCGAGCGGGCCCGTATCGAAGAGCGCCTGCGCGTGGCCCGTGACGTGCACGACGTGGCCACCCACAGCATCGGCCTCATCGCGGTCAAGGCCGGCATCGCCAACCACGTGCTCTCCACCCACCCGGAGGAAGCGCGGGCCGCCCTCACCGTCATCGAACAGGTCAGCCGGACGGCGCTGCGGGACATGCGGACCACGCTCCGGGTCTTGCGCCCGGGCCAGCAGGAGCCGGAAGAACTTCGGCCGGGGCCGCGCCTGGCCGACATCCCGGCCCTGGCCGAGACGGCCCAGGCGGTCGGCCTCGACGTGCAGCTGCACACCAAGTACGAGGAGCAGCCGCCGGACGGCGTGGCCGTGTCGGCCTACCGGATCGTCCAGGAGGCGCTGACCAACGCGGCCAAGCACGCCGGACCGACCCGCTGCGAGGTCACGATCGTGGCCGACGCCGGGCAGATCAGGATCGAGGTCAGCAATGACGGCCCCGGTCCGGGGCACCGCGGTCGCGAGCCCGCCGGCGGGCTCGGTCTTGTCGGCATGCGCGAGCGGGCCGCCTCCCACGGCGGCACGCTCGAGGCGAGGCCCCGCCCCGGTGACGGCTTCCAGGTCACCGCCGTCTTGCGCTACTAAGCGCTAACTCACTGAGCGCCGGGGTCGGCGGGTACATGACCGACGTGCCGTCGGGACCCGACCTGCTCCGCGCCATCCTGCTCGTCAACAGTCCGTAACCACATCACCCAGATTTTTGCCAAGATACAGGTTCCGAACCGGGCCGCGGCGATCGTGAAGGCCAGGGATGCGGGGGTCGGAATCAGCTGGACGTCGTAGCGGCCAGCGCGCTCCAGCCGCCCCGGTAGAAGACCAGCGACGCCCGGCCGGGCTCCAGGGCTGCGGCTAGCTCGCCGGCAAACAGGACCAGGGGCAGCCCGAGTTCGGGGGTGCCCAGGTCGTCGTCCGGTTCGGCGGCGATGACATTGCTGACCAGGACGAGCATGGCCATCAGGCAGGTGCGGTGCTGTTCGATTATGCCTGGCTGGGCTGCTGCGCTCTCCCGTGTGAGCGCGGCCGCGAGCGTGACCGGCTCGGAGTACTGGCGGGACTTGCCGCGCCGCCGTGCCCAGGTCGGCGCGCACATGCCGCACTCGCAGCCGTCCGGCATGATCAGTGCGTGACGTTGCGGGCTGGGCAGCGCGCGGCGCTCGGGGGCAGCGATCATCTCTGCGACAGTCATACCGGCATCGTCTACTGCGGGCCGGCCGCTTCCGGGCAGGCCCGCCGCGCGGGCCGGTGATCGGTCACTGTCGTTCTCGCCGCCGCTGGTAGTGGCATTGCCGGGCGCGGGCCTGATGGCGGCGCCGCCAGCGTGACCAGTGCAGGTGGTGGGCGGCGGGGTGCGCCGGGCGGGACAAGATCGCGTGCATGCGGCGGATCTCGTTGACGGTGAAGCAGATCATCGGCTGGCCGTTGCTGCTGGTGATCATGTGGTTACGGCCGCCCGTCGGCCCGGAAAGTTGTCCGCAGGCCGGCCGCCCCCTCTCTGGCCCGGTCACCAGCACCGGGCCTGCCGCCGGGCACTGCTTCGGGTGGGGGGCGGCTGGCGGCTAGGAGGCCCTGGACCCGGACGCCGCTTGGTCCGCGTCCGGGCCTGTCGTGCGGACCTACTCCTGCTGGAGTGCGGCGAGATGCGCGCGTACTTGCTGTGCGCGTGGCTGTCCTACATGAAGGTGCGATCGGATAGCACGGATAGATGGGGTACGCCCGGCAGCGAGTTCGTCCGCGAACACTGTCGCGGCCTGTACCTGGAGCGAATCTGGCCCACGTACATCACAGGTACATCGGCGGATACCGGAGCCGGAACGCGCGCCTTGCCGGGTGCGGGCTGGGTGCGGCGGATACTGATCATTAGCAGTTCGGCGGAGCCGATGAACGCTACCGCTGGCCATGCTGAGATGACCGCGCCCGTCACGCCGAAGGCCGCTCCGTAGGCGACGTTCGCGCCGACCGTCGCGGCGACACCGAGGCCGAGCATCAGCCGGGCTAGGGCGGGTGCCCGGTGACCCTGGCGGGCTTCTTGCAGCATCACGAGCGATGCGGCCACGATCAGCCCATCGACCGACAGTGGCAGCAGCCGGGCGGCTGTCCCGGACTGGCCGTGTGCGTGGCCCAGGTCATAGATGTGCGAGTAAGACACTACGGCCGCGAACGCGGCAACCGCCAGCACCACGCTCGCTGTCGCGGCGCGGATGGTCCGGTCCCCGGTCACGGGTGCCGCCTCAGGTCGTGCCTGCACTCTGGGCACTGGCAGAGGCCGCCAGGGCACCAGGCGTGCCGCCCGGCGAGGCAGTCCTCATCGAGGATCGGCGCGGCTCCCGCCAGCCCAGCGACGTTAGCGCGAGAGATTAGACCTGCGACTACCGCACAGGTCTCCGGTTCCCATCCGGCAAGGCACGCCATGATCTGGCAGTCGTACTTGCCCAGACTCACGCCGACCTGCTTGCAGGCGTCATCCAGAAGGGCGAGGTTCGCCTCACGCATCATGCCGCGGCGCACCGAGATCCGGCATCGCGCGTAGACTTCGGCCACGTCACCGGCAGCCTGCCGCCTCGTCTCGTAGGGACCGCCAGGCACACTGCGGCCGACTTTCCCGGTCATCGCTGCACCCCGAGCGCGAACCCTGTCGTGACGGCGAACATATGTGCAATTGGTTCAAGTCGGACCTCGGACACCCAAATCGGTGGAATCTCCCCAAATCGGACACCGCTTGAACACGCGGCGGCGGTCTTTCCCCGCTCGGGGTGAATCCGCCGTATCGCGTGGTCAAGCCGGGTCCTGGGCACTCGAAGTGGTGGGAAGTCTCCTCCACGCGTTCCGCTTGAACACGCCTGCCAGCCCCCTGAACACGCCCGGTCAGCTGCGCCCGCCGGCGCCCGGGCTGCCGCAGGCACGCCCACGTCTCGTCCAGTTCTCCGGGGATATAACAGTGCAGCTCCGCAGCCAGGCGGGCGATCAGCACCGCGTCCGGCTCGTCCCGCTTATGAGCCGTGTAGTCCTCCTGCCCGCGGGCAATGTGCGACACCAGCGGCTGCACGCACACCAGCGCCACCCCCGCCTCCCGGCACAGGCGCTGGACCTGCATCCACCGCGGCCCGGTCGGCTCGCACGCCACCGTCACCCGCGAGAACCCCGCCGCGGCCGCCGCGATGACCGCGTCCGCGACCGGCCCGCCCAGCTGGTGCGCCGCGCACCGCGGGTTCCTGCGCCACAGCACCCGCATGTCATGGTCAACGAGCGCCAGCGCCTGCTTCTGATCGCCCAGGTCGATGCCCAGCACCGCCCCGTCACGCGGCAGCAGCCCCCGCAGGCGCTCCCGGCGTGCGTTCCGCCGCCGGTCCGAACGAGAAATGCCGCTACCCTTACCCATAGGACGTCCTTTTTGAGACTCCAAGCTCGCACTATCGCACCAGGAGGACGTCCGCATCACAGCAGGCCACCGGCTTAACGAGCCCGTCTCCCGGCCACGTCCTATTACTACGGGCAAGCTGCTAGCGGAGGCGATCAGGCCCGCGAGCGGCGGGATCTTGATGATCAACGCAGCGCACGACTGGCAGCGCCTGCCCGACCACGGGCAGCAGGTACTGCGCCGCTTGTATGAGCAGCTGACGGAGTACCGCAATGAGCGCAGGGACGAGCTCGCCGTCATCCTGGCCGGGCAGGCGGCCCCGCTGCGGAGCCTGCTGCACGGCAGCCCTTCCCTCGCCGCCCGCTTCCGGGCCGTCGTCGACTTCCCGGGCTTCACCCCCGGGCAGCTGGCCGTGATATTCGGCTCCCTGGCTGACGAGGCAGGCCTGACGCTGACTCCCGCGGCCGAGTCCAAGGCGGCCGGGGTGCTTGCCCGGGCCGAGGGCGACCGTGGCTCCGGTAACGCCCGGCTCGCGGTCCGGCTGCTGAATCAGGCGATCGCGATTCAGGCGCAGCGTGTGGCGGCCGCATCGGCAGCACCGGGCTGGGATCCGGCTGTCCTGCACACGCTCAGCGCGGCGGACATCCCGGACGAGCTGCATGCTGAGGTAACTCCGCCGGAAGAAAACTGGCCAGGCCTGTACCTGTTATCTGCCGTCAGCCGCCGCCCTGTTTCAGCCTGGGGACCGTTCCTCCGCGAGGTAATCCAGGGGCCAGTGGCAGTCGATAAAGCTGGCTAGCGAGCCAGCGAGGGAGGCGGTTTGGCCCTTCGCGATCGCCTGGAGCAGTCCGTCTGTTATGTCAGCCGGGACTGGGCCAGGGAGCAGCCATTCCGGCTCGTCCAGGGAGCAGAGCCATTCGCCGTGCTCGGCCCGGGCGAGCAGCACCGCGGACACATGGGCAGCGAGCGTCTTGCGACGGCTGATCAGCGGAGGCAGGGAGGCCGCTGTCTCCGCCGCGTGGGAGATTGCGCACTGGAGCGTCCTGGCGGGAAGAGCCCCGGCGGCGGCCAGGACGCCTGGTTCGGGGACCGGGGTGGGCCAGCCGGTCAGGTGAGCGAGCACGCCCAGCCCGGCCCACGCCCCGATCCACGGCTCGTCCTCGAGGGCCTGCTGGGCGTGCCGCATTTCCCGCAGGGTGCAGGGGCGGCCCGTGCACTCGCTGCCGCAGCTTGCCGCGCGCGGGCGGACGAGCGCGCGAGAGTCGCTGGTGCCGGGCCGGGCGCGCTCCGCGTGCCGTCCTTTACCTTGACCAGGACGGGGAAGTCCATGCCGTCGGCGAAGGCGGCTGCCTGTCCCGGGGCAAGGGTGACCAGGTAGCGGGACTGCGCCGGCGTGGCGTTGATGGTCGCGCCGACCACCTCGCGGTCGTCGGCGGCGGGCCGGCGGTGGACGATCTTCACGGCGGTGTTCTTGATGACGTCGGGCACGAGGCGGGCCGGTATCTGCTCGGCTATCACCAGGCCCTCGCCGTAGGCCCTGACCTCCGCGAGCAGCCCCGCGAACAGCTCGACGGCGTGACCGGCCGCTCCCGCGGCACCGCCCGGGCCGGCCGCCCCGGGCCTGCGCAGCAGCCGGTGCGCCTCCTCGATGACCGTCAGGTGCCGCAGCCCCGGCGCCGTCCCGGGGCGGTGCGCCAGCCGCAGGTGCTCGGCAAGCCGGATCAGCACGGCGCCCATGAGGAACGATTTGTCGGCGTCGTCGCCGACGTCTTCGAGCTCAAGCACGACGTTCTTCCCCAGCAGGGCCCCGAAGTCAACAGGGTGCCCGCCTTCGAGGAAACGGCCGCTGGTACCCCGCTGAAGGCTAGCCAACCGGACCCTGATGAAGCCGAGCACGTCATCGGTGACCCGCTGGGAGTAGCCGATCCCCGCCACGACCCGTTCGGCCGCGCGCTGCAGCCCGGTCAGGGCCGGGTACACCGCCTCGGTGTCCGGCCGCCGGGGCTCCCCGAGCGCCAGGTCCCACCCGGCCTCCTCGTACACCCGGGCCAGCGCCGCGCTGAGCACCTGCGGGAACGGCTCCTCGGCCTGGAACGACGCAATGAACAGCGCCTTGACCAGGTCCGCGTGCGCCTGCAAACGGGAAACGGCCGCCGTCCGCCGCCGCGGCGGGCTCGAACGGGTTCAGGCCGGCGGCGACCGCATCGGGCTCCCCCGGCCTGATCCTGAATACCTCCTGGTGCGGGACGCGGCTGGGCATCAGCCGGTACTCCGACTTGGCCGGCTCGACGACCAGCCACGGGACGCCGAGCCCGGTAGCCGCCTCCAGCAGCGACCGCACCGTCTGCGACTTGCCGCCTCCCGTAGCGCCGCAGACAAATACGTGCCGGTTGAGCGACTCCGCCGACACGGTGAACGGCCCGGCCGGCATCAGATTCGCGTCCAGGACGTGCCCGATCTCGGCGGCGGGCCCCTGCGCCGCGAGCTCGGGACTGACATCAAACTGCGGCCGCAGCGCGAGCCGTACCCCTGGCACTTCCGCCTCCGGGACGCGGGCGAGCGCGGCGAGCAGCTCGGTAGACCCGTAGAACGGCGACGACGGAACCCCGTCCCCGCCCGCGCCAGCCGGTCCGCCCGGCTCCGCGGGTGCAGGGCTCAGCGCGTAGGGAAGCCCCTCGAGGTCAGCCGACGCGCACACCAGCCCGGCCACCCGGGCAGCGCTCCCGGGATCGCTTCCGCCCGCCAGGACGGTGATCCGCCAGACCCCGGCGGACTCGCCCCGCCGCAACTCGGCGTGCCGCTCCCCCAGCCGCCGTGCCAGCGCGGCCTGCCCGGGAAACCGGTCAGCCGCCCCTTCCGCAGCGCGCTGCCGCGACCCGGCATCCTCCAGCAGCGCCCGCAGCTCCGCCCGGCTTACCGGCCCGGCGATCACGAGCCAGCCGAACGGCCCGGTCCAGTTCCCGAGCAGCCCTTCATCAAGGGGAAAGGCAGCCTGCCGCCCGGCCCGGCCGTCCATGGCACCCGCCGCGAGCAGCGCGTCGCTGATCCCGGCGACCTCCCGCCAGCACCCTAGCTGCCCTGTCAGCCAGCCGAGCTCGGCTGGCCGCAGCGCTGTTCCGCGCGCGCCGCACGGCAGCGACAGCAGCACTTCGCCGGATTCGGCGTCCGCGCTGCCGACCAGCGCGTCCCCGACGGTCAGCACATGCACCGGACCGCCTGCCGCCGCGCGGATCCACCCGAACGCGATGGTGCCGTCACCAGAACCGGTGATCCCGGCATGGTAGGCCGCCGTAAGCGCCGCACGCTGCGCCCGCCCGCGGTGCCCGGTGCCCTGATCCTCCGGATCCCGCGGCCGCCAGATCTCAGACACCCGGTATGCCTTCGGCAATGAAAGCGGTGCGAACGCGTTATCCATAAGTTCTCAGACACCTACGCGGCGGCAGCAATACTTTCGGCGGGAGACCTGATACCGAGACCCGCAAGAAGAGCTCGTGAAAGTTGCACCGCCAACACTTGCGCATTATTCACTGGGAGACATCCGTCAGTTGACGGACGGTCGGCGCAGCCAGTGCCTTCCTCATTGTCAGATCTCAGGTGATCTGGCCGATTCTCACTTATCGGACCTGTGCGGGGGTGGTCACCGTGAACGATGCGTGCCCTTCCATACGCGCTCAAAGATAGTGCCGACAGCAGGGACCGGCCGCAGGCCGATACCGCTTTTGCCTGGACCGCATGCGGCCGCGCCGGGACGGCGGGCCGCTAAACCCGGGCAGCATCGACGTCGAACAGGTCGTTCGTGGTGCCGTCCAGCGCGGTGCATAACCGCGACGAAGGTGGACAGCTTCACCTGGGCAGGCTCCTTGCTGAACAGCGGCGACACCGACGCCGACGATATCTCCAGCCCCGCCCGCTCGGCCAGCAGACGCCGCGCTCTCGTGCCTTTATCTCGCTCTGTTCCTGGTCAGGCCCGGGGAGATGGGCCTCGGCGACAAGCTCGCAGCCAGCATCGGCCTGGTGCTTGGCTGGACCAGCTGGCAGTCCTTTCTTACCGGCACCTTCGCAGGATTCGCGCTTGGGCCCGGGGTGTCGCAGGACGCTGAAACACGTGTCGGATGGCGGGCGCGGGCTATTCTGCTGGTATGAGCGCGGAGGGTGCGGTCGCGGTGCGGACCCGGTACCAGGCGCGGCCTGGGCGCCGGGTGATCGTGGTGACCGACCTGGCGAGCCTGCGCGGCCCGTCGCGGGGCAGGGTGGAGCTGCCGTTGCGGCTGTACTGGAGCGGCCCCAGTCCCGTCTTTGACCTGGGCGTGCCGTACTTGCGTCGCTGGCTATATGAGATCGTGCTGCGGGAGGCCAGCCGGCCGGAAGACCTGACTGGCTATCTGGACCGGGACACGCTGATCGCGCTGTGGCCGGAGCTGTACTTGCCGCGGGGCGTGCGGCGGGCGTGGGAGGAGCTTCATCCGCAGCTGCGGGCCGCTGCGGCCGGGGCGGCCTGATGCCGGTCAGTGACCTGCACCGCCAGGTAGCGGCGGTGGCGCTGGCCGCGGCGCGGGAGCACGGGTTCGCGCTGGGCGGCGGGAACGCGCTGCTGGCCTATGGGGTTATCTCCCGGCCAACGCAGGATGTGGACCTGTTCACCGATCAGGAACATGGCGTGGAGGGGGCCGCCGGGGCGGTGGAGACCGCGCTGCGGCATGCAGGGTTTGAGACCGAGCGACAGGACCAGGTGGCCGGGCTGGACGACCTGTTCCCGGGGATGGGGGAGGGGCTGGCGGAGTGGGTCGTGACCGCTCCCGGCGGGGCGCAGATGATGCTGCAGCTGGCGTACTTCGACCGCGGCCGCCACCCGGTGGTGATGGACATCGGGCCGGTGCTGGACCTGGAAGACGTGGTCGGCGGCAAAGTCTGCGCGCTGGCCAGCCGGGTCGAGCCGCGGGACTACGCCGATGTGGCTGCGGCACTTCAGCGCTACACTTCGGCGCAGCTGATCGGCTTTGCCCGCCGCCTGGACCCGGGCCTGACCGCCCAGGACTTCGCTGAAGCAGGGCTGCGGCTGGATGAGATGGACGACCGGGCATTTGCCGAGATAGGCCTCGGGCCCGCTGATGTCACCGCGCTGCGGGAACGGCTTTCCGCCTGGCCCCGCAGTCCCGAGGCGGCCGGCCGGGAGCCGGGGCCCGGCAACCCGTCCGAACACCAGGCCGTGCCCGGGCAAACGCCGGCCGTCGGCAGGCCTGGACCGGACATACGAGAGGCAGCACCAGCCGATGGACGACAGCAGCAGCTTGGACCCGAACCCGCCGCCCAGGCCGAACGGGGCGATCCCGAGGCTGAGCCATGACCGGTCCAAGCCAGGCGAAAGGGCAATCTTCTGCATGCCATGCAGCCGGGTTTCGTCTGACCGTGTCGCGCTGCGTCCGATTACCGCACTCGGGGGTATTCATCTGACCGGACTAGGCTGAGTGCTCATGGATGCGTTCCGGCCGGTGGCAGGGGTGCACTACCCGAGGTCCGCCGGGGAGTTTCAGTCGTGGTTCAGGACCGATGACGATGCCTTGACTACCTGGACTGGCTGCGGTGGCCTGACGGGTTCGCCTGTCCGGAGTGCGGGCAGGCCGGCGGATGGGCGCTTGGCGATGCCCGGTACAAGTGCGCTGCCTGCGGCAAGCGCACTTCGGTAACGGCTGGCACCTTGTTCGACCGGCGGCGGACGCCGCTGACGGTGTGGTTCGCCGCGTGCTGGATGTTCGCGACGCAGAAGGACGGCGTCTCGGCGCTGAGCGTGCAGCGGGCGCTGGAGATCGGCTCGTACCCGACCGCGTGGGCGATGCTGCACCGGCTGCGGCCGGTGCTGGTCCGACCGGGCCGCGAGCTGCTGGCCGGCACGGCGGAGGCGGATCAGACCTTCATCGGGGGCGAGGAGCCCGGCCTGCGCGGAGGCCGCCAGCGCGGCAAGAAGAACCTGGTGGGCATCGCGGTCGAGGTGGCTGAGCCCAGGGGCATCGGCCGGTGCCGCATGCAGATCCTGGCTGACGCGTCAGCGGAGTCGCTGCACCCGTTCGTCACCGCGAGCATCGCGCCCGGGACCAGGGTCATCACCGACGGCTGGCAGGGCTACGCCGGGCTCGGCTACGTCCATGAGCGGCGCAGCCAGCGGGCCGCCCGTGCCCGCGGCGAGGACCCAGGCAAGCTGCTGCCGGCGGTACATCGCGTGGCGTCCCTGGCCAAGCGCTGGCTGCCGGGCACCCACCAGGGCCCGGTCGATGACGCGCACCTGGCCGCCTACCTCAACGAGTTCGTGTTCCGCTTCAACCGGCGCCGCTCCCGCAGCCGGGGACTGCTGTTCTACCGCGTCCTCGAACTCGCCGTCGCCCACGACCCCGTCCGGTACAAGAGCCTGGTCGCCAGCCCGAAACCGAAGGCCCGCCCGCCGGCACCGCCAGGTCAGCGGGGGCAGCCGCCCAGCATGGACCGCCCGTCAGCCGCCCGGCCATGGCGCGCCGCTGACCTGCGGTAGTCCGGTCAGATGAATACCCCCAAACCGCACTTTAGAGCGGCTCTAATGTCCGGGGACGTCTGGCTCGGTCCGGCGAAACCTGGGGGCGTTGGTACTTACCTTGGTCCTGGTCTGCCAGACCTCCCGGACAAGGGAGATCCAAACCATGACAATCCGAGTCACCGACCACGTGATGAATCTGGAAATCGACAAGGCGTCGCGGCCGCTCGGTTCGGCGAGCACGACACACCGACGGCAACGGCGCATGAATCCTCTCCACTTACCCCACTCGCTGTTCACCCGCAACCGGGGCGATCACCACCTCGAGGCTCGCCGCGCGCCTCGCCGCGAGATGCGGTGATCATCTCGCACAAGCATGCCTGCGAACTGGTCACCTCACGTGGTGAGGCCAGCCTGAACGCACTTGCCCTTGAGGCTGGCTACGAAGGTGCGTCTCCTCGGTGGGACCACCAACCCCTCGGTGAGACCACGAATTGTCTAATCCGAGTCCTTAATACGCCGTTAGGCGCCTGTCGGTACAACTCGGGCAGCGCAGTGGCTTGCGCCCCCGAGTTCGGGCTCGCTGGAATATCTGCCCGCACTCGCTACAGACGAGCGTTTCCAACTCGGTACCGTTTGACCTAGTCGCCGAGGGCGGGGAATTCCGGATCGCTGATGTACGGGGCTCTTCACAATGCGCCAAACGTCGCCGCATACGTTCGGCAGCGTTAGCTGAGCTGGGATTCGCCATGAGAGCCTGCCGGAGAACGCGCGCCGCTTCGGGTCTCCTTACTTAACCGGGGTCCTGTGGTTTCGGTGTCAGCCCCCAGGCGGATTCTGCGGCTACTTCGAGTGAGATCTGCTAGGGCGGGCCGGTAGCTTTCCGTGACCGTCGCGATCTCCGCTTCTTCGTGCCGAGGCGGGCGGTGCGGGTGGTCGCCATTCGGACGCGGCGGGCCTGGTTCTGCGGGTTCGCGAAGCCCCGGGCGGTTCTGGCGATGAGTTTCGCGGTGCGGTTGTGGGCTTCGGCCTTGGCGTTCGAATATCCGGTTAGAACGGCGTCGATTACTGGCCGCTGCCATTTTTCGATCGTGTTCGCTAGGGTTTTCAGCTCGGGTACGTGGTCGTGATCGGCGCACCACAGGTAGAAGGACGCGAGCCGGTCGCGGGCCTCGCTGGGCGCGGGCGAGACGCGGGTTTTCGTGGCGCGGAGAGCCAGAAGCCTCCTGAGCTGCTCTTTCGCGATCCAGACGGCGGCGATCTGCTGGCCGTCGGCGTCGCTGTCGAGCGTGTCGATGATGATGTCCAGCTGGTCCGGGGTGAGGTCCTCGGCCTTGCGCCAGAGCATGTAGTGCAGCGGCCTGGGCAGGCCGAGTTTCTTGTGGTCGTGCTCGGTGCGGTAGGACAGGCGGCGGAACGCGGCGCTGATCTTCTTGTTCGCGAGCTGGACCAGGTGGAACGCGTCGGCGATGACCGTGACGCCGTCCGGGACGGTGCTGCGGTAGGGGGCCGACAGGTCCATCGCGAGGTAGCGCAGTGTGTCTTCATGGCGTTTGAGCAGGGATTTCCCGGCGGCGCCGGTGCGTTCCCGGGCCAGGCCGAGGGTTCCGCCGGTGGCGAGGCCGACCAGGTGGGTGAACCACTGCGAGCGGGCCTCCCGGTTCCCGGATGCGGGCCGCCCGATGCCGCGTCGGAACTCGTCGATCCCGGCCGCTTCCACCGGTCCCGCGTGTTCGTCCAGATCAGCGAGCTGGGTGTCGGCGTAGTCGTCGAAGGCGGCCTAGGCGGTGCGCTCGGAGACGCCGTGCCGGCGGGCCGCGGCGGCGACGGGCATCTGGTCATCGCCGATGTCGGCGCCGATGCGGTCGCGCTTGCGCTGGGTGAGCCGGGCACGGGGCGGAACCGCGGGCAGCCACTCGGTGAAGGAGTCCACTGGGCAGGCTGCGTTCGTGCAGGCCAGCCGCAGTTTACGCCACTTCAGGAGGATCATCCGGTCACCCCAGGGCATGTCGCGGGGCCCGGTTTCCGGCCGTTCCTTGATCGTGCCGCGCCTGCCGCACCCGTGGCAGCAGCGGGCCTGTTCCCGCAGGCAAGGATGGGTCTCGGCGTGCACGGTGACCTGGCCGTCCTCATCCCCGGCCACTGCCGTGACGACAAGGCCGGGAATCCCGAGAAGCATGGTCGCCTGCGGGCACACGCCCGGGGACGCGGGTTGCGCGTCCCCCGCGCAGCAGGGCTGGGGCGCCCCGATCAGGCCCGGGCCCACCCACCCGATGCCATCACCATCCGGGAGAGCCTCCTTCCGGGAACAACCAGCACTGTCACGCTCAATCATCCCAGCGAGGCACCCCGAGGCACCCAGATCTCAGGCATCTGCTGCGGCGCGTCGCCCATCTACTCGTTGATTCGGGTCAGATAGTCGCCTGATCCGCTGCTCCGGTTACGAGACGGAACTTCAGCCGCGCGACCGCCGCCCGGGCCAGCCGCACCGCGCCGCCGGCGTCGTCCGCGCTCGTGCGGGCCAGGGCGAGCCGGGACCTGGACGAGTCCAGGCCGGTCAGCTGCGCGCCCGGGTCGGCCAGGGTCCGCACCTCAGTGACCCCGGCCATGGCCCGCGCCTCATCCACTCCCTCAATCGCCTCCAGCGTGCCGCGCACCGGGAGCGACGCGAACCACACCGCTTCGCTGCGGGACCCGGCCGCGACCTCCAGGCCTGCCCGGATCTCCGGCAGCACGCAATGGCCAAGGACCTGCCGGACCGTGTAACAGAGCAGGTCGATGTCCAGCGCTGCCTCCACGAGCTGCGGGATCTCGTCGCCGCCGAGCCGGATGTGGGTCTCGATGAGCCGGGGACCGCTGGCCGTCCAGACAATCTCGGTGTGGGTCGGCCCGAACCGGATCTGCAGGGCGTCCAGCACGCCGGTCACGTAGTCCGCCATGGCGGCCCGTCGTCCCGGACTGATCGGGGCGGGAACGACGTGGCCAAGCTCAACAAACGTCACAGGGTCCGAGTACTTCGCTGTCACGCACACGATTTCGTGGTCGCCGCCCTCGGAGAACGCCTCCACGCTGTACTGCGGCCCTTCATGCAGCCGTTCAGCGAGCACTCCCCCGTATGCCCATTCGTCATCACGGCCAGCGGCAAGGAGCGCCAGTTCCACGTCGTGCTCGCTGTCGATGCGCCTGATACCGATGCTTGCTGAACCGACGGCCGGCTTGACGATGCACGGGCCGCCGTGCGCGGCGAGGAAGGACCGCAGCCCGGCCACATCGCTGACCAGAGCGTACGGGGTGTCGTCGATCCCCGTCGCGGCCAGGCGCGCGCGCATTTCGGGCTTATGGCAGACGAGCCGCGCGGTCGCCTGGCTGTGGGCCGCCAGTCCCAGCGCCTCGCCGATCGCGGCGGCCTTATCCTGGTCCCGCTCCGCCAGGGACGCGAGCCGGGTGAACGGATCGGATGCGTTCACGGCGCGGGCGATCGCGATCCATTCGCTGACGGGCGCCGCGGGGCTGATGGCGAGAACGCGAGCGTGGGTCCCGGTCTTCAGCACTTTGTGCGCCAGCGAGAGACGGCACAGCACCGTCGTCCGCACGGCGGGATCGATCCGCTGGAACAGCGGGATCAGTTCCAGCCCGCCGCCCACGATCAGCACGTGCTCAGGAATAGCCAACCTCCTCTCGCGCCGGAGACGGCTCAAGAACCGGGCGCCGTGCCGCCAGCTTGCACCCCGCCGCCGATCCGGTGAAGATCATGGCGAGAAGCAGCCACCCGGCCGGGCCGAGGACGAGCACGACCGACGTCATCAGCGCAGGCCCGGCGATCCCCTGCAGGCCCTGGCCCAGGTTGAAAGCCGACAGGTACTCGCTGCGCCGGTCCGCCGGGGCGAAATCGAAGGATAGCTGCCAGCTCGCCACGGCGTGCACGTTCTCCCCGACGGTCAGCAGCACGACGGCCGCGACCGCGACCGCGAGCGACGCGGCCGCGCTCAGTCCGCGCGCGGCGGCGAATACCGCGCATGACCCGACGAGGAAGGCGGCCGCGAGGGTGAGGGCCCTGCCGGGATTCTCGGTGATCCGCCCGGTCCGGCGGAACAGCAGCTGCAAGATCACCGTCAGCCCGGTATTGACGGCAAGCAAGATCGAAAACGACGGGGTCGGCAGCCGGGACTGCGTGACAATCCACACCGGCAGGAGCACGAAAAGCACGGAGTCGTGCAGCAGCAGAAGGCCGTTGCAGACCGTCAGCGCGACGAACCGCGGCTGCCGTAGCGGCGCAGGTGACCGCTCACCGACCGCGGGCCGCTGCTGACCGGCGGCCTGCTTGCGGGCCCGTGCCGGGGCGCCCTCGAGGCGGATCGACGCGACAACGGCGGCGAGCACGAAGAAGCTCATCCCGTCCGCTATCAGCGTCGCCATCATCGCCGACCTGGTGTGCGCGGCCAGGGCGAGCGCGGCCACCAGCATCCCCGTTCCGAGCGCGGCGTTGCGCACACTGCGCACCAGGCCCATGGTCTGCGCCCAGTCAGGACCGGACGCCGACC
>DAHVAN010000355.1 GCA_027314595.1 Actinomycetota bacterium
GGTCGGCGGGTTCGCGCGCATCGCCGCGGCGCGCGGCGCGGCCGGCGGGCCGGCGTCGGGGGCGAATCCGGCCGGTCACCGCCGGCAGGACGATAGGCTTCGATGATCGTGACCACTGTGACCGTGCGGGTTCCCGCGAAGATCAACCTTCAGCTGGCGGTGGGCCCGCTGCGCCCGGACGGATATCACGACCTGGTGACCGTCTTCCACGCGGTCTCGCTGTGCGACGACGTCAGCGTGTCGCCTGCCGAGACTGACAGCGTGAAGGTCAGCGGCGAGGGTGCGGGGCAGGTTCCCGCGGGCGGCGACAACCTCGCCTTGCGCGCGGTCTCGGCACTGCGCGCGGCGGCCGCGCGCGGCTCGCGCGGCCGGGATTCGGGGGTCGCGGTGACCATCGGCAAGCGCATCCCGGTTGCCGCCGGACTGGCCGGCGGCAGCGCCGACGCGGCGGCGGCGCTTGTCGCCTGCAATGAGCTGTGGCGTGCCGGGCTCTCGCAGCATGAGCTGTGCGAGGTGGCCGCCGGAGTCGGCAGCGACGTGGCGTTCGCCTTGCTCGGCGGCACGGCCGTGGGCCGCGGCCGGGGCGAGCGGCTCACCCCCGCGCTGGTGGGGCCGGCCCGCTACCACTGGGTCCTGGCGTTCGCCGACGGCCAGCTGTCCACGCCCGCCGTGTACGGCGCCCTAGACCGGCAGCGCGGGGCCAAGCCCGTCCCCGAGCCGTCGCTGAGCGCCGAGCTGATGAGCGCACTGCGGGCCGGCGACCCGGCGCGGCTCGGCGAGGCGCTCGGCAACGACCTGCAAGCGGCCGCCATCGCGATGTTCCCGGCGCTGCGCAAGACGCTCGCGGCCGGCCGCGAGCTCGACGCTCTCGGCGCTCTCGTCTCCGGGTCCGGGCCGACATGCCTGTTTCTCGCCCGCAACGCCAGCCACGCGACAAACCTGGCGGTCGCGCTGTCCGGCGCTGGCGTCTGCCGGTCTGTGGCGCGGGCGGCGGGCCCGGCCTCCGGCGCCACCGTGATCGAACGATGAACCTCATCAGCCTGGAGAGAGCCGCCAAGGCTTATGGCCCGCGCGTGCTGCTCGACGGCGTCTCGCTCGGCGTCAGCGAGGCGGACAGGATCGGCATCGTGGGCCGTAACGGCGCGGGCAAGTCGACGCTGCTGAGGCTGCTCGGCGGAGCGGCCGAGCCGGACACCGGGCGGATCGCGAGGAAATCGGGCCTGCGCGTCGGCTACCTGCCGCAGAGCGACGACATGTCGGGGACCGCCGGGCAGGTCGCGTTCGGCGACCGGTACAGCGGCGGGGCGTGGGAACGGGAACCGCTGGCCCGTTCGGTAGCCGCGGACCTTCTCTTCGGCATCAGCCTGGAATCGGACGTCAGGCAGCTGTCCGGCGGGGAGCGGCGGCGGGTGGCCCTGGCCGGCCTGCTTACCGCGGAACGCGACATCCTGCTGCTCGACGAGCCCACCAACCACCTGGACATCGAGGCCATCGACTGGCTCGCCAGCCACCTGCGGGATCGCGGCTGCGCGCTTGCCCTGGTCAGCCACGACCGCTGGCTGCTCGACATCGTGTGCGACCAGATGTGGGAGGTGGCCGGCGGGCAGGTCTACCAGACCGAGGGCGGGTACTCGGCGTACGTGCTCGCGCAGGCGGAGCGGCAAGCCGTGGCCGAGGCGGACCAGCAGCGGCGGAAGAACCTGGCCCGCAAGGAGCTCGCGTGGCTGCGCCGCGGGCCGGCGGCCCGCGGCACCAAGCCGAAGTTCCGGGTGCAGGCGGCCAGCGCGCTGATCGCCGCGGAGCCGCCCGCCCGCGACGGCGTCGAGCTGGCCAGGATGGCGACCGCCAGGCTCGGCAAGACCGTGCTCGAACTCCAGGACGTCACGCTCACCGCCGGCGACCGGGTGCTGCTCGACGACGTGACCTGGCGGCTCGGCCCCGGGGACCGGGTGGGGATCGCCGGCGTCAACGGGGCGGGCAAGACCTCGCTGCTGCGGCTGCTTGCCGACGAGGCCGGCGAGGGCGTGAAGGTCGACGGGCACGTGGTGCGCGGCAAGACCGTGCGGGTCGGTCACCTGTCACAGGACCTCGCCGAGCTCGAGCCGGCTTCCCCGCAGGGCCAGACGAAGCGAGTCCGCGAATCCGTCGAGGAGATCCGGCTGCGGATCCAGATCGGCAAGCGCGAGCTGTCCGCGGGTCAGCTGCTTGAGCGGCTCGGTTTCCACGGCGACCGGCAGTGGACGCCGGTCGGCGACCTGTCGGGCGGCGAGCGGCGCCGCCTGCAGATGCTGAGGCTGCTGATCAACGAGCCGAACGTCCTGCTGCTCGACGAGCCGACCAACGACCTCGACATCGAGATGCTGACCGAGTTCGAGGACCTGCTTGACGGCTGGCCCGGCACCCTGGTCGTGGTCAGCCACGACAGGTACTTCCTCGAGCGGGTCACCGACCATGTCGCCGCGCTGCTCGGCGACGGCAGGATCGCCTTCCTGCCCGGCGGGGTAGACGACTACGTGGACCGCGCGCGGGCTCGGCGTGCCGCGGCGGCGAGCAGCCGGGGCTCCGCACCCGGCTCCGCACCCGGCTCCGCGCCCGGCTCAGGCACGGCGCAGACCGGCGGCGCCGCCCGGCCGGTTTCCGCGGCGGCGGCCGAGCGGGCCGCGCGCAAGGAGCTCCAGCGCCTTGAGCGGCAGATCGGCAAGGCGTCGCAGCTCGAGGCGTCCCTGTCGGCCGAGCTCGCCGCGAACGCCACGGACTACGAGAAGCTGACCGAACTCGGCGCCCAGCTGCGCGTCCTCCAGGCCGAGAAGGCCGGCCTGGAGGAGCGCTGGCTGCAGGTCGCGAGCTCCCTGGAGGCCTGAGCTATACCCTGAAGTGGCCTGAGCTAGACCCTGAAGTGGATGGCGCGCAGCGTGGCCAGGTAGGTGAAGGCGATGACGGCGTAGCCGTACTCGTTGGCGTGCTCGTTCGGGCCGACGGGCTTCGGCGCGCACGCCCACGTCCACAGGCAGACCAGCGCCACGTCCAGGGGCAGCTTCCCGAGGCCGGGCAGGATCACGATGGTCTTCATGTTGGCGCTCTGGAACGAGGTGAACACGTCGGCGACAGCCGCGCCCATCTGCTTGTACACGCCGGTTAGCAGCGCGTTGAACTGCTCCGCAAGCAGGAGGCTTCCCTGGGCGAACTGCTGACCCGACGGACCTGTCAGCCAGGCGGCGAGCTCGGGCACGTAGTACGTCATCCCGACTATCGCCGCGCGCGGGTCGGCGGCGCGCAGCCGTGCGAGCGTCACGGCCAGGTTCTCCGTGAGGGCCGCGAACACTGGCGGCAGGCACTTCATGATCTTGGGGATCGAGCCGAGGGCTATGCACCCGTTGAGGTCGTTCGCGCCGATGTCGATCGTGATCAGCGGGACCCTGCCGCGATGCGCCTTGAGGAAGGCGAGCGCGGCGGCCAGCTGCGAGCCCTTGTCCGCGGTCAGCGAATACCGTTCGTCGCCGTTGTATCCGCAGATCCCGCCCTTGTTGAAGGTGGCCGAGGTTTCGCCAGGGCAGCCGAGCTTGGCCAGCCGCAGATTTCTGTCGGTCCTGCTGAGGACGGAATAGAGCTGGTCGGCGTAGCCCTGGTTGGTCGGCAGGGTGACGCCTTCCGCGTTGGGCTGGTCGCCAACGGACAGGGAGTCGCCGAGCGACAGGTAGTACTCGGGGTTCGGGTGCCTGCTGGGCCGCTGGGCCGCGACGGCGGGCACGGCCGCAGTCGCCGTCAGCATGACCGCCGACGCGGCGGCTGCGGCGATCACGTGGGTCAGACGGGGCATGCATGACCTCCTCGTTGAGGTGGAACCGGGTACGCGCGGGCCTGACCCGGAACATGTGCTTGCCGGATGTTAACGCGTCAGTAGCCACGATGGTAAGAGGGCGCCCCGGATCGTGCGACGTCAGCGCCTGTCGTCCGCGTCGAACGGGGCAAGTAGCGTGCGGAGCATGTCCGCGAGCTGGGAGCGCTGGCCCTCGCCGAGGACGGCCAGCAGTGCCTGCTCGCGATCGAGCAGGTCTGTCAGCGCCGCGTCCACTACCCTCTGGCCCTGTCCCGTCAGCGTGACGAGCACGCCGCGCCGGTCCCTCGGATCGGGCTCGCGCCGCACCAGGCCCGCCGCGGCGAGCCGGTCGATCCGGTTCGTCATGGTGCCGGACGTGACCAGGGTGGCACGCAGCAGCGCGCCCGGAGTCAGCTGGAACGGCGGGCCGGCCCGGCGCAGCGCGGAGAGCACGTCGAATTCCCACGGCTCGAGGCTGTGGCTGGCGAACGCGCCGCGGCGCGCTATGTCCAGGTGCCTGGCGAGCCGGGAGACCCGGCTGAGCACCTGCAGCGGTTCGACGTCCAGGTCGGGTCGCTGCACGCGCCACGCCGCCACCAGCTCGTCGACCTCGTCGGAAAGCTGCCCCATGAGTCACAGCGTATCTCTTGACGTCAAGAAGCTTGATCGATATCTTGACATCAAGAGATCTTTAAGGAAGGGACGTCCGCGATGTGGGACGCGGCGCAGTATCTGCGGTTCGGGGGCGAGCGGGCCCGTCCGTTCTTCGACCTGCTCACGCGAGTCGGCGCGCAGAGCCCGCGGTACGTGGCCGACCTGGGCTGCGGGCCCGGCAGCCGCACCGCCGTGCTCGCGCGGCGCTGGCCGCAGGCGCGGATCGTCGGCGTGGACAACTCGCCTGAGATGATCGAGGCGGCGCTGCTTGCCCGGGGGGACGACCCCCTGGGAGCCCCCGCGTTCGTGCTCGGCGATGTCAGGGACTGGCAGCCCGGCTGCCAGCCCGATGTGCTGGTCTGCAACGCGGTGCTGCAGTGGGTGCCCGGTCATCACGACCTGCTCGTCCGCTGGGCCGGCATGCTCGCGCCTGACGGGTGGCTCGCCTTTCAGCTTCCTGGCAACTTCGACCAGCCCAGCCACGCGATCGTCAGGGAGATGGCCGGATCGCCGCGGTGGCGCGGCCTGCTCGCGGACGCGGAACTGAACCGGCAGGCGGGCAGTCCCCAGGAGTACGCCGAGCTGCTCGCACGGCCCGGCTACGAGGTCGATGCCTGGGAGACGAGCTACCTGCACATTCTGCAGGGGGAGAACCCGGTGCTCGAGTGGACGAGGGGGACCACGCTGCGGCCGGTGCTGGCCGCGCTCGGCGCCGGGCAAGCCGCGAGCTTCGTCCGGGAGTACGGGGAGCGCTTGCGGGAGGCGTATCGCCACCGCTCGTTCGGGACGATGTTCCCGTTCCGCCGGGTGTTCACGGTGCTGCACCGGCGCGCGGACCTGTAGCTCCGCAGCCCCCGGCTATGCCCTGGCGTCAAGCTGCGACAGCCCGTTCCAGGCCAGGTCGATCAGGTTGGCGGCGACCTGCTCGAGCTTGGGCTTGCGGGCGTCCAGCCACCACTGGCCGGTGAACGCGACCATGCCGACGAGCATCTGCGAGTACATCGGCGCGAGCCTCGGGTCCCGGCCCCGCGACTTGAGGAAGTCGGCCATGATGTACTCGACCTGGCCCGCGATGTCGGACAGCAGCGTGCCGTACGTGCCGCCGCCCGATGCGGGGCTGGAGTCCCGCACCAGGATGCGGAAGCCGTCCGCGTTGTCCTCGATGTACCGCAACAGGGCGACGGCGGCCGCCTCGAACTTGGACCGGGAATGGTTGCCTTCGAACAGCAAGGTGGTCATGGTCGTCAGCCGTTCCACCTCGCGGTCGACGACCACCGCGTACAGTCCTTCCTTGCCGCCGAAGTGCTCGTACACCACAGGCTTGGAGACCCCCGCCTGAGCGGCGATCTCTTCGATCGAGGTGCCCTCGAATCCCCGTTCCGCGAAGAGGCGGCGGCTGATGTCAAGCAGTTGCTGCCGCCGCTCCTGGCCGGTCATCCGCTTTCGGTTGGTTTTGGGGGATTCGGTCACCAGGACATCATGGCCGCTATGCCGCCGCCCTGTCAGCCGTCTTCGGCTGCTTTACCGATTTGTCGCCGCGCCTGGTCATGCCGCCCAGGCTCCGCGTGGCGGTCGCAGGGCGCTTGGCGTTCAGCCGGGCCTCCTCCGGCCAGCGCACGTCGTAGGCCCACCGGAGTTTCTCGAAAGCCCAGATCACCCGGGCGCTCTGGTCGATCTGGCCCTTGAGCGCACCGTGCCTGGCGCACGTCGGATCCGCGTGGTGCAGGTTGTGCCAGGACTCGCCGAACGAGGCGATCGCGAGCCAGGAGACGTTCCGCGACCGGTCGCGAGCCTCGAAGTCCTTGCTGCCGAAGGTGTGGCAGATCGAGTTGATCGACCACGTGACGTGGTGCAGCAGCGTGACCCGCACCAGGCTGGCCCAGAAGAACGCGGTGATGGCGCCGTGCCAGGACATTCCCCACAGCCCGCCGATCATCGCGGGCAGCACCAGGGACACCAGGACCAGTGGCCCGAACAGCGCGTCCACCTTCTTGATCTTGGAGTCCGCGAGCAGGTCCGGGGAGAACTTCTGCTGGGAGGTCCTGTTCGGGTCGAACAGCCAGAGCATATGGGCGTGGAGCAGGCCCTTGGCGAGCGCTTTCGCGTCATCCCCGTACCGCCAGGGGGAGTGCGGGTCGCCTTCCCTGTCGCTGTACTTGTGGTGCCGCCTGTGGTCCGACACCCAGGTGATCACCGGGCCCTCCATCGCGAGGCTGCCCGCGACCGCCATCGCCACCCGCAGGCCGGTCTTCGCCTTGAACGAGCCGTGGGTGAAGTACCTGTGGTAGCCCACCGTCACTCCGAGCCCGGAGATCCAGTAGAAGACCGCGGCGATCACTACGTCATGCCAGCCGAGGCCCCAGCCCCAGGCGAACGGGATCGCCGCGGCCAGGGCGAGCATCGGGACGCCGACGAACAGGCCGACCATGAAGCGCCGCACAAGCGAGTTCTGCTTGTCGTCGAGGTCCGGTCGCGCCGGAAGGGTAGCACTGGTGCCGCTGATGACGTTCATGCCGCTTGCGTCCGGAGTCGGTGACATGGTGCTCCTAGGGGTATGGCGCCGGGCGGAAGCCTCATACGCTTACGTAACCGTAGCCTACGACACCGTAGGTTGTGCAATACCTGAAAATGAATATCCGCGAATCACAGCGTGAACCCCGTATGTGCCGCCTCGCACCGTCTCGCCATGTGAGACGACTCTCGCCGGCTGCCGCCCTGTTGCCCGGTAGTGGTTCCTGGACGGGTTCCCTCCCCTGTCCGGCGAGGACCATGCGCACTGCGGCTGCACATGTGTGAGGCTTCATTCCCGGTAGAGTTGTGCGCGGCGGTCCCGGGTCGTCCAATCGGCAGGACAAGCGGTTTTGGTCCGCTCAACGAGGGTTCGAATCCTTCCCCGGGAGCTGAGAGCCCAGGCTCGATGCCTGACTGGACAGGTCGGCCATGGCAGCTGACGCCCTGTTCCTGTTGGTCTTCGGGCTGTGCCGCAGCTAACTCCTGGTGCCTCGGGGGTTCCCGGCGGTTGCGGGTCATCGAGACCATGATCTGGCCGTACCCGACATCGTCGTCGTCGTCATCGAGCAGGCTCGCGACTTTCTCGAGGTTGACGTCGCCGACCACCTGCGTGTGACCGCCGCGCGCATCCCGGGAAAGCGCCTCGACCCGGGCGGCTTCCTGCTCGGCGAGGGCGCGCTGCTCGGCGGCCTGCTGCTCGGCGGCCTGCTGCTCGGCCGCGTGCTGGGCGGCGGCGTGCTCAGCCCCGGCGAGCAGATACGGCCTGACCCACATGAAGTAGCTGATCCACGCGGAGCCCGTCGAGGCGGTCCAGGCGTTCCCGCTGAGGTAGTGCACCGTCTGGACCAGTGCGTGCGCGAGGCTCGGGTACTGGGAGTCGGGGAAACCTTCGAACCAGTTCTGCGCGCCTACCTGGCGCAGCGTATCGGTGATCACGTAAAGCGGCTGGTCGGTCAGCGCCACCCACAGCAGGGACCGCACCATCCGGTCGCAGAACGCCCACATGTCGAGGGACGGGGCTATCGCCGAGTCAGGGATCAGCCCCGCGACGTCGTAGTGCAATTGCCGGATCAAAGCATCCTGGTCGCGGGCCAGCCGGGAAGCCGACGGCCGGATGACCTGCAGTGCTCCGGGATCGAATGCCTGCGGCTGCGTCGCGTTCTGCGGTGCGCCGTAGCCCAGGTCACTCGCCATCTCGAACTCCCTCCCCTAGCTCTGTTCCTCAAGCAGCGCGCACCGCGGAACCCTTCACGAGCGCCCACCACGCTCCGCGCCGACTCCGGTAAGCGCCCGCACCTGCATCCGGGCATACCGGGCCGAGTCGGCTGGCTTGCGGTCGGTCACCGTGCCGAGCCAGCCCAGGAAGAACGCCAGCGGGATGGACACTATCCCGGGGTTGTCCAGCGGGAAGAACGCGAAGTTGACGTGGGGATCGCTGATCAGCGACGTGCCGGGCTGGCCGGAGAGCACCGGGGAGAAGATGATCAGGCCGACCGAGCTGATCAGCCCGCCGTAGATGCTCCAGACCGCGCCGCGCGCCGTAAAGCGGGGCCAGAAGAGCGAGAACAGGATCGATGGCAGGTTGGCCGACGCGGCGATCGCGAAGGCCAGTCCCACGAGGAACGCGACGTCTATGTTCTTCGCGTAGATTCCGCCGACCACGGCCACGGCCCCGATGACTATCGCGGTGATCCTGGCGACGCGCACCTCCTGGCCGGGATCGGCCTCCCCGCCGCGCAGCACGCCGGCGTACACGTCGTGGGCGAAACAGGCGCTCGCGGTGATCGTCAGGCCCGCCACCACGGCGAGGATCGTGGCGAAGGCCACGGCCGCGACTATGCCGAGCAGCAGCGTGCCGCCCAGCTTGAAGGCGAGCAGCGGCACGGCGGAGTCGCCCTTGCCCGGCGCCGCCAGGATCTGCTTGCCTCCCACCAGCCACATCGCGCCGAACCCGAGCACCAGCGTGCACAGGTAGAAGAGCCCGACCACCCAGATCGTCCAGACGACGCTGCGGCGCGCCTCCCGGGCGTTCGGCACGGTGTACAGCCGCATCAGGACGTGCGGCAAGCCGGCCGTGCCGAGCACGAGGGCGAGCGCCAGGGACACGAAGTCGAACTTCGAGGCGGTGTTCACGCCGAATTCGAGGCCTGGCCCGAGCACCGCCTTACCGGCGGAGCTGGCCGCCGCGGCGTGGTGCAGCAGCGAGGACAAGCTGAACCCGGCCCTGGCCATCACCCAGAAGGTGGTCACCAGGGCGCCGGCCATCAGGATCGTGGCCTTGATGATCTGGACCCAGGTGGTGCCCTTCATCCCGCCGACCAGCACGTAGAAGATCATCAGCAGCCCGACAACCGCGACGATCACGTCCTGGCCCGCCGAGCTGTTCACCCCGAGCAGCAGGCTGACCAGCGCTCCTGCCCCGGCCATCTGGGCCAGCAGGTAGAACAGGCTGACGGTCAGGGTGGACAGCGCCGCGGCGGCGCGCACGGGGACAGCCTTCAGCCGCAGGTCAAGGACGTCGGCCATGGTGTACCGGCCGGTGTTCCTGAGCGGCTCGGAGATCAGCATCAGCACGAGCAGCCAGCCGACCAGGAAGCCGATGGAGTAAAGGAAGCCGTCATACCCGGCTATGGAGATGATGCCCGCGATGCCGAGGAACGAGGCGGCGGACAGGTAGTCGCCGCCGATCGCGATCCCGTTCTGCCACCCGGTAAACGCCCGGCCGCCGGCGTAGTAGTCGGTGGTGGACCTGTTCCTCCCGGCCGCGCTGACCGCGATGATCAGGGTCAGCACCATGAAGAAGGCGAAGATGACGAAGTTGACCGCCGGTGTGCCGATGACGACGGCGGACGCCAGGGCATGCGTGGCGGCGCCTGTCATCACCTGCGTCCCCCTTCCAGCCTGTGCCGCAGCCTGTCGGACAGCGGGTCGAGCCTGCGCCGGGCCCACCGCCGGTAGCTGAGCGCTATCGCGAATGTCGACGCGAACTGCAGCACGCCGAAGCACAAGCCGACGTTCACTTCGCCGAACACGCTGACCCGCATGAATCCGGGCGCGAAGATGGCGAGGATGACGTAGAGGAAGTACCAGGTGATGAACATCGCGCAAGCCGGGACGACGAAAGACCCGAAGCGTCGCTTGAGTGTCCAGAAGTCCCGGCTCGCCCGGACGGCCTCATAGCCGTTCGGGTTGGGGCGGGCGGGCTGCGTCTCATAGCCGCTCAAGCCGCTGTGTGCGGGCTGCGCCGCATAGCCGCCGAAGCTCTCGTGGGGAGGCTGCGCCGCGGGCGTGGTGTTAACGGTCCCGCGACCTGCCGGGGTTCGCGCCATACCAGCTTATCCTCTCTGCGGGTGTTCTGGGTTATATCAGGCTTTCTGTTACGAAAAGTGCTTGTTGCGAAAATGATTTGATGTGTCGATCTGTGTTATCGGACCGGAGCCCGGACCGGCGGGGACGCGGAATGCGGAGCCGGAAGCCGGTGGGCTATGGTTAGTTGAGGGCAAGCAAGTTATCTGGCGAACTCGGGAGCTGGGGGCATATCCGCCCATGACGGGTCGTACGCTCGGACCGCACTACAAGTGGATCGCGCTGTCCAACACGACGCTCGGTGTTCTGATGGCGACCATCAACCAGTCCATCGTGCTGATCGCGCTGCCGGACGTCTTCCGAGGCATCGGGCTGAACCCGCTGAGCCCCGGCAACACCAGCTACCTGCTGTGGATGTTCATGGGGTTCATGGTCGTGTCCGCCGTGCTCGTGGTCTCTTTCGGCCGCCTTGGCGACATGTTCGGCCGGGTCCGGATGTACAACATGGGCTTCGCCGTCTTCACCGTCGGCTCGATCTTCCTGACGGTGACCTGGATGCACGGCACCGCCGCCGCGCTGTGGCTGATCGTCTGGCGGGTGGTGCAGGGCGTCGGCGGCGCGTTCCTGTTCGCGAACTCGACCGCGATCCTCACCGACGCCTTCCCGGCGAACCAGCGCGGCACCGCGCTAGGCCTGAACTCGATCGCGGCCATCGCCGGTTCGTTCATCGGGCTGATCCTCGGCGGCGTGCTCGCCCCGGTGAACTGGCACCTGATCTTCCTTGTCTCCGCGCCGGTCGGCATCTTCGGCACCGTGTGGGCGTACTTCATGCTGCACGACATCGGGGTGCGCAAGCACGCGCGGATGGACTGGTGGGGCAACGTCCTGTTCGGCGGCGGCCTGATCGCCATCCTGGTCGGCATCACCTACGGCCTGCTGCCGTACGGCGGGCACCCGATGGGCTGGACCAACCCGTGGGTGCTGACCGCGATGTTCGGCGGGCTCGCGCTGATCGTGGTCTTCGTCTTTGTCGAGACCAGGGTCGCCGAGCCGCTGTTCCGCATCTCGCTGTTCCGGATCCGCCCGTTCGCCGCGGGAAACATGGCGAGCCTGGCGATGGCCATGAGCCGCGGTGGCATGCAGTTCATGCTGATCATCTGGCTGCAGGGCATCTGGCTGCCGCTGCACGGGTACAGCTTCAGCCAGACCCCGCTGTGGGCCGGCATCTACCTGGTGCCGCTCACGGTGGGCTTCCTGCTGTCGGCGCCGACGTCCGGCATCCTCTCGGACAAGTTCGGCGCCAAGGCGTTCACCGTGGGCGGCGCGCTGCTGACCGCCGCGAGCTTCCTTGCCCTGGCATTCCTGCCGGTTAACTTCCATTACTGGCTGTTCGCGCTGCTCCTGGTCTTCAACGGCTTCGGGAGCGGGCTGTTCGTCTCGCCGAACCGCGCCGAGATGATGAACGCCGTGCCCGCCAGCCAGCGCGGCGCCGCGAGCGGAATGATCGCCACGTTCATGAACTCCGCCTCCGTGCTCTCGATCGGCATCTTCTTCTCGCTGATGGTCGCCGGCCTGTCAAGCACGCTGCCGTCGACGATGTTCAGGGGGCTGACCACGCAGGGCGTCCCGGCCGCCGCCGCCACGCCGATCTCGCATCTGCCCCCGATCGGCGTGCTGTTCGCCGCGTTCCTTGGCTACAACCCGATCCAGCAGCTGCTCGGGCCGCTGCTGGCGCACCTGAATCCGGCGCACGCCGCGTACCTGGTCGGCCGGGCGTTCTTCCCGCATCTGATCACCGGCCCGTTCCACGACGGGATCGGCGTCGCATTCGGGTTCGCGATCGCGGTCTGCGTGATCGGCGCCATCGCCTCGGCGCTGACCGGGCGCCGCCAGGCGGCGCCTTCGGCGCGCGAGTTGCTGGGTTCGGAGATGGCCGTCGTGGCGGCCGAGGGCGGCAGCGCCGAACGCGGCGAACTGGCCGCCCCCGACATGGCGACGGAGGCGGCGGAACCGGCCGACAAGCCCGGCAGGCCTGGCTAGGCTGGCTGGCTAACTGGGTCATCGCGGGGCTAGCCGGGTACCTGGCCGTAGACGCCACGCCTGTCTCCCCGTCTCAGCTAAGTGACGGTATCCTGCAGATGAGGGGCGGGTAAACAGATCTGTCAGCGCTCCGCTGTGTGGGGTTCCCGGGGATGATGGCCCTGGAGAATATTCGACGCGATACCCGAGGAGACCGTTGCGCGTGAGCGAAAGTCGCCCGGCCGCAGTCCTGATCCTCGCCGCCGGCGAGGGCAAGCGCATGAAGTCGCGTACGCCCAAGGTGCTCCATTCGCTGTGCGGGCTGAGCATGCTCGGGCATGTGCTCGCCACCGCAGGTGAGCTAGACCCCGAACGGCTCGTGGTCGTCGTCGGCCATGGCAGGGAGCAGGTGGGCGCGGAAGCCGGCAAGGTGCGGCCGCGGGCACTGGTGGTCGTCCAGGAGGAGCAACTCGGCACCGGTCACGCCGTGCGGACGGTCACCGAGGCGCTTGGCGTCCTGCACGGCACCGTCCTGGTCACCTACGCCGACATGCCGCTGCTTCGCGCCCGGACGCTGCGCGAACTCGCCGGCCTGCACCGCGCGGCGGGCAACGCCGTCACGGTGCTCACCGCAGTGGGCGACCCGGCCGGCTACGGGCGTATCGTGCGCGACGCTGACGGCCGGTTTCTCAGAATCGTCGAGGAGCGCGACGCCTCACCCGCCGAGCTCGCGCTCGATGAGTACAACTCCGGCTGCTATGCCTTCGACGGCGCGCTGCTCGCCGACGCCATCAAGCGCGTGACCACCGACAACAAGCAGAACCAGGAGTACCTCACCGACGTGGTGGAGATCCTGCGCGGCGACGGCTACCCGATCGGCAGCATGCCGGCCGCCGACGCGGCGGAGATCCAGGGCGTCAACGACCGGGTGCAGCTTGCCGCGGCACGGCGCGCGCTCAACGACCGGATCCTCGAGCACTGGATGCGAGCCGGCGTGACGATCGTCGATCCGCGCACGACCTGGGTCGATGTCACCGTCACCATCGGCCAGGACGCCGAGATCGGCCCGCAGGTCCAGTTGGAGGGGCGCACCGCCATCGCCAGCGGCGCCCGCGTGGGCCCCGGCTGCGTACTCCAGGACACCGCGGTTGGCGAGGACGCCATGGTGCTTAACGCGGTCTGCCGTCAGGCCGAGATCGGCCCCGGCGCGACCGTGGGGCCGTTCGCCTATCTCCGCCCGGGGGCAAAGGTGGAGCGCAACGCCCACGTCGGGACGTTCGTGGAAGTCAAGAACTCGGTGATCGGGGCTGGGGCGAAGGTGCCTCACCTCACCTACGTCGGGGACGCGCACATCGGCGAGCGCGCCAACATCGGCGCGGGAACGATCTTCGCTAACTACGACGGCGTGGCCAAGCACCGCACCACGGTGGGTCCCGACGCGTTCATTGGCAGCGACACCGTGCTGGTGGCGCCGCTCACGGTAGGCGACGGCGCCTACACCGCTGCCGGGTCGGCGATCACCGATGACGTGCCGCCAGGCGCGCTCGGCATCGCGCGCGGCCGGCAGCACAACTCCGAGGGATGGGCAGAGCGCAACCGGCGGGGGACTCGTTCGGCGCAGGCGGCGATCCGGGCCCGTTCGCAAGCCCAGCGTGCTCGAGAAGACGGGCCCCCCGAGTCCTCGGAATAGAACGGTTACCAGCGTGGCGCGAAGGAGATCAGGGCAGTTGAGCGGCATGACGGCGCCAAGCAAGAAGAAGATGATGTTGTTCGGCGGGCGGGCCTACCCGGAGCTCGCCGCCGAGGTCGCCGATTGCATGGGGATCGATCCGGCTCCGGCCGCGCTCTACGACTTCGCCAACGGCGAGATCATGGTCCGGTTCCTTGAGTCGGTCCGCGGCTGCGACGCCTTCGTGCTGCAGAGCCACACCGCTCCCATCAACCAGTGGATCATGGAACAGCTGATCATGGTCGACGCGCTCAAGCGGGCCTCGGCCAAGCGGATCACCGTGGTGATGCCGTTCTTCGGATACGCGCGGCAGGACAAGAAGAGCCGCGGGCGGGAGCCGATCTCGGCCCGGCTGGTCGCCGACCTTTTCGCCGCGGCGGGCGCCGACAGGCTGATGGCCGTCGACCTGCACACCGCCCAGATCCAGGGCTTCTTCGACGGCCCGGTCGACCATCTTTTCGCGCTGCCGATCCTGGCGGGGTACCTGGAGAGCAAGCTGAACGTCAAGAACGTGACGGTTGTCGCGCCTGACGCCGGCCGGGTCCGGGTCTGCGAACGGTGGACCGACCGGATGGGCACCCCGCTGGCCATCATCCACAAGCGGCGTGACCCGGACGTCGCCAACCAGGTCAAGGTCTTCGAGGTGGTCGGAGAGGTGGCCGGCCGGACCTGCATCCTGGTGGACGACATGATCGACACCGGCGGAACGATCGCGAAGGCGGCGGACGCGCTGTTCGAGCAGGGCGCTGAGCGGGTCATCGTCGCCGCCACCCATGGCGTGCTTTCCGGGCCCGCGGTCGATATCTTGAAGAACTCACGGATCACCGAGGTGGTCATCACCAACACGCTGCCCGTGGCGCAGGAGAACCGTTTCGACAAGCTGACCGTGCTGTCCATCGCGCCGCTCCTGGCGCGCGCCATCAACGAGGTCTTCAGCGACGGCTCGGTCACCAGCCTGTTCGACGGTCAGAGCTGATCACTGTCCGCGGCCGGGGTGTAGCGGCCCTGGTTCAGGAGTGGCCCGTACCTGGACCAGGGCCGCTGGCCCGCCCCGCCATTCCCCGGTTCGGCGGGACGGGGGTTACGCGACGCGCCGGGACCGCCCACCCCACGGTCCCCGCGGTCAGCTGTCGTGCCCCGGCCGTGTCCCGTGACGTGTCGGACGGCGCCCCGGTTACCGTCCGCCGCGACACGGGACACAGACCCGGCCCCCGCTGCTTTCTCGCAACTGAAAGGAGCGTCCCAGGTGGCTCTTGCGCGCCGGTTAAGCCCGGCCTTCGCGCTCGCAGGCCGTACGCTTAATCCGTGCCGCGATCAAGCCATCCCGCCGCGCCCCTGTACACGGTCCGCGATGGCCCCGGTGCAACCTGCTGACATCATCGCGGGCCTGATTTACGACTCGCTTTAGTCGTGATTAAGTGGGTCTACAGCAGCCCTGAGATCTGTCCGCAGGCCCAGGTGCCCGGCGGGGTGCTTGCCTTGGCGGACCTAGCCGTCATCTGAGAGACGGAGGAGATCGTGAGTTCGGACGGGCTGGCCTGATGCGTTTTCGCGTCCTGGGTCCGCTTGAAGTCTGGTCCGAGAAAGGCTGGACGGCCATCAGTGCCGCCAAGTGGCGGTCGCTGCTGGCCTGCCTGCTGCTGCGGCAGGGGCAACTCGTCTCAACCGAGACCCTGATCTTCGAGCTCTGGGGCGACAGTCCGCCCGCCAAGGCCAACAACCTGGTCAGCATCTACGTACACCGGCTGAGGCGGCTGATCGGCGACATCGAAGGCAAGGTGCTCGTCTACCGGGCCCCCGGCTACCTCTTGCGCCTCGGGCCGGGAGACCTGGACCTGCACGAGTTCGAGTCGCTTGTCGAAGCGGGAAGGAGCGCGCTGGCAGCCGCTCATCCGGAAAGCGCTGCCGCCCAGCTTGCCGAGGCGCTGGCACTGTGGCGGGGGCCGCTGCTCGCTGACGTCCCGCACTCCGCTCAAATCACCGCGGAGGCCGAACGGGCGGTTGAGCTTCGGCTCGCGGCCGCGGAACTGCGTGGCGAGGCCGACCTGGCGTGCGGCAGGCCCGCGACAGTGATACCGGAAATGCGCAGGCTCGCGGCGGAGAACCCGCTGCGCGAGGGTCTGTGGCTGCTGCTGATGCGTGCCCTGGACATGGCCGGACGGCATGCCGAGGCGCTGGAAACGTACGCTCAGGCCCGGAAGGTCATCTCCGGCGAACTCGGCGTCGATCCCGGCGCCGAATTGCAGCGGCTGCACCAGGAGCTGCTCGCCGCCGACGCGAAGCCCGCGCCGCCGAAACGGCCCTCGCGCGAGGGCGTCCAGGTGCGTGCCCGCCCGTCCGGTGGCCACTCCCCCGCAGCCCCCGCACCCCAGGCGGAGCAGGCGGACCGTGACCAGACGCCGGCGGCCGGAATCGGCGAGGAGATCCCGCTCGATGAGGTGCTGGGCACGATAGCGATCGGCTCGTTCAGCGACAGCGCCGCGGCGCCCGGCGCGCCAGCGGCCGCGCTCGCTGCCGGGCCGCTGCCGCGGCCAGCGCAGCTGCCCGCCGACATCGGCGACTTCACCGGCAGGGAAGCGCACGTCAGGCACCTGTGCCAGATGCTGGTCCAGGAAGATGACGGGACAAACCCGGGAGCGGTGCGGATCGCCGTGGTGGCCGGCGCGGCCGGGCTGGGCAAGACCACGCTCGCCGTGCACGCGGCGCACCAGGTCCGCGCGTCGTTTCCCGATGGCCAGCTGCACGTCGACCTGCTCGGGGCCAGCCCGCAGCCCGCGGCGCCAGGGGAAGTGCTCGCACGGTTCCTGCGCGACCTCGGCGTGGACGGCGACAAGGTCCCCACCGGGGACGAAGAGCGGGCGGCGCTGTACCGCACCCGCCTGACCGGCCTGCGGGTGCTCGTGCTGCTCGACAACGCCAAGGATGCCGCCCAGATCAGGCGGCTGCTGCCAGGCAGCGCGTCGTGCGCCGTCCTGGTGACGACCCGGAGCCGGATACCCGACCTGGCCAGGACCCGGTTCATCGACCTGAACGTGCTCGAGGACACCGAAGCGCTGATGCTGTTCTCCCGGATCGTGGGTGACGACCGGCCAGCCGAGGAACCCGACGCTACCGCGGCTGTGCTTGTCGCATGCGCCGGACTGCCGCTGGCGATCCGGATCTGCGCGGCGCGGCTCGCGGTGCGCGGGCAGTGGAAGGTGGCCACGCTGGCGCACCGGCTGCGTGACGAGCGGCGTCGTCTCGATGAACTCGAGGCCGGGGACCTCGCGGTCCGGGCCAGTTTCCAGGTGAGCTACGACAGCCTGCGTGCGGGCAAGCGCGGCGTCGATCCGGCCCGGGCGTTCCGGCTGCTCGGCATGTGGCAGGGCCCGTCGATCAGCCTGCCCGCCGCCGTCGCGCTGCTCGGCGAGCCGGAGGATGACGTGGCCACTGCCCTGGAGGCGCTCGTCGACGCCAACCTGCTCGAATCGCCTGCCCCTGACTGGTACCGGTTCCACGACCTGCTCCGGTTCTACGCGACCGAGCGCGCTCAGGCCGAAGAGTCCGAGGCGGATCTGGGTGACGGGGTCGGGCGCCTGCTGCACTGGTACCTCGCGACCGCCGAGCAGGCCGCGAACACGGTCTCACCCCGCCGCTACCGGGTGCCGAGGGAACCTGCCGCGGCCGAATGCCCGCCGCTTGAGTTCTCCACGGTGGAATCCGCGCTTGCCTGGTACGAGGAGGAGCGGGCCAACGTGGTGGCCGCGACCAGGCAGGCGGTCTCGGCGGGCGTGGACGACGTCGCGTGGCGCCTGCCGCCGACGCTGTTCCCCGTGTTCAACAGGCGGAACAACTGGGCGGACTGCCTGGTCACCCATCGCCTCGCGGCGGAAAGCGTGCAGAAGGCCGAGGAGAGGCTCGGCGAAGCGTGGATCCTTCAGCAGCTTGGCTGGGCGCTCGCCAGGGTGCGCGATGAGGAAGCCTTCGGGCACCTGCGGGAGGCGCTGGCCATCAGGCAGGAACTCGGCGACGCGATCGGGGAGGCACGCGCCGCTATCGCGCTCGGCGAAGGGCACCTGCGGGTGCACGGGCCAGGTGAGGCGGCACGCGAGTACCTGCAGCACGCGGCGGACCTGCTGGAGGCGATGGATCAGCCATCGCTGCGCGCCACCGCGCTGAACAATCTCGGCGAGGTGTACTTCGGGCTCGGCAACCTGGACGCGGCAGTGCGGTGCTACGCCCGGGCACGCGACATATTCTGCGAGATCGGCGCGTATGGCGCGGGAACCGCGCTGGAAAACCTTGGCCGCGTCTACCTGAGACTGGACCGTCTCGACGACGCGGCCGCCAGTCTCACGGAGGCGGTACGCCGGCACCGGGCGGCAGGAGATCTCGCTGGAGAAGCTACGGCATTCATGCTTCTCGGGCAGACGTACGCGGATGGCGGCGACGTCGCCGAGGCTCGGGAGGCGTGGACGCGGGCGCTGACGATATTCGGGCAGATGGACGAGCGTGAGCGGGCGGCGGAAGTAACTGCGTCGCTGGCGTCGCTGCCGGCCCAGGGTGACCAGAGGAAGCATTAGCGTCCCCGCATTTCATGGACACCATCAGGCGCTAGCTATGGGCATTGCCAGGTATAGCGGACAGACCGTAACTAGGATCGCTTCCGAGCGGGGACCGGAATGCGAGCTTCCGGGTTACCGGGGGCAGGGAGAAAGGACGGGAAGATGAGCGAAAAGTCTCCCGAGACGTCGGTGGTGCCGGAGACGTCGGTCGTGCCGGAGACGTCGGTGGTGCCGGAGACCTCGGTGGTGCCGGAGACGTCGGTGGTGCCGGAGGACGAGGGCTGAGCCGGGACCGGGTTGAGCCCGTAACGCCGTGCGTGCGGATGCGGAAGGCCGCCATCCGCACGCACGCGGGTTCTGGGCTAGACTTCGTTGGCGCATCGCACGCATCCGTATTGAGGAGTGACTGACCGTGCCTGAGGTCCGTATCGAAGCCGAACTGCGTACCGAGTTCGGCAAGGGGGCAGCCCGCCGTACCCGCCGGGCGGGGCGCGTGCCCGCTGTCATCTACGGGCACGGCTCGCAGGCCCGCCACCTGTCGCTGCCCGAGCATGAGCTGATGCTCGCGCTCAAGACGCCGAACGCCTTGCTCCGTATCGAAGGCCTGCCGGGCCGGTCGGGGCTGGCGCTGCCCAAGGCGGTGCAGCGGGATCCGATCAAGGGCGTCATCGAGCACGTGGACCTGATCGAGGTTCGTCGCGGCGAGAAGGTGACCGTCGAGATCCCGGTCAGGGTGAGCGGTGAGGTGTTCTCCGGCGGCCTGCTCGACCAGCAGATGGTGCAGATCGCCGTGGAGGCCGAGGCCACGCACATCCCGGACGGCATCGACGTGGACGTCCAGGGCATGGAGATCGGGACCGCCGTGCACGCCAAGGACCTGGCGCTGCCCGAGGGCGCCACCCTGCAGGTCGATCCCGAGGCGCTAGTGCTGCACGTGCTCGCGGCGCCGACCGCGGAGCAGATCCAGGCCGGGATCGGCGAGGCCGCGGCTGAGGCCGAGGGGGTGCCGGAGGTGCCCGCGGCGCCCGAGGCTCCCGCCGGGGCCAGGGCCGGGAGCGAGTAACCAGGCAGCCCAGATATCCCCCGCGAGCGGGGCGGCAGCGTGGACGAACGATGGATCATCGCCGGCCTCGGGAATCCGGGGCCGGCCTACGCCGGTACCAGGCACAACGCTGGGCAGATGGTCCTCGCCTTGCTCGCGGAGCGAATGGGCGCGCGGTTCCGGGCGCACCGCACCCGTAACGACATAGCGGAGGGCCGCCTCGCCGGACAGACCGTGACCCTTGCCAGGCCGCAGTCGTACATGAATCTTTCAGGCGGGCCCGTCGCCGCCCTTGCGGCGTTTTACAAGCTGCCCGCGCAGCGGATAGTGGCGCTGCACGACGAGCTCGACATTCCGTTCGGCGCCGTGCGGCTCAAGCTCGGCGGCGGCGATAACGGCCACAACGGCCTGCGGTCGATCACCGCGTCCCTGGGCACCCGTGACTACTATCGCGTCCGGTTCGGCATCGGCCGCCCGCCCGGCAGGATGGACCCGGCGGCGTTCGTGCTGCGCGACTTCTCGCCGGCCGAGTGCAAGGAACTTCCGCTCGCCGTCGACCGCTGCGCTGACGCGGTGCAGACGCTGATCACCAAGGGCCTCGCGGAGGCCCAGAACACCTACCACACCGATCCCGCCTGAGGAGGCCACCGTGACGACAGCCGACGACCATGTGCTCGCACGAGATCTCGCGGAGCAGGCCGGCCAGCTGCTGCTCGATGTGCGGGCTCGCGGCGGTGACCCGGGTCTGCTGGGGAAAGCGGGCGACCGGCTGTCGCACGAGTTCCTCACCGCCGAACTGGCCGCCCGCCGCCCGGGCGACGCGGTGCTGTCGGAGGAGGCCGTCGACGACAAGGCGCGGCTGGCCGCCGACCGGGTCTGGATCGTGGATCCGCTGGACGGGACGAATGAGTTCTGCGAGCACGGCCGGGCGGACTGGGCGGTCCACGTGGCGCTGTGGGAGCGGGGCGCCACGGGGGACCTGCCAGGCGGCCTCACCGCGGGTGCGGTAGCCCTTCCCGCCCAGGGCCGTGTGCTGTCGACGCTGCGCCCCGCCGCGGCGCCGTCCGGGCCGCCAGGCTCGCCCATCAAGCTGGTAGTGAGCCGGAGCAGGGCGCCGGAGTGGGTCAGGGATCTCGCCGGACTCCTCGAAGCGGAGCTCGTGCACTGCGGATCCGCCGGGGCCAAGGTCGCTACGGTGCTGAGCGGTGAGACGGACGCTTACGTGCACGCCGGCGGGTTCAACGAGTGGGACACCGCCGCGCCCGTGGCCGTCGCCGTCGCGTCCGGGTACCACGCGTCGCGCATAGACGGCGCCAGTCTCGCTTACAACCAGGACCAGCCGCTGACGACGGATATCCTGGTTTGCCGGCCCGCTATCGCGGGCCTGATGCTGGAAGTGATCCGGGAAGCGACACATGCGATCTGATTACCTGCTGTCCCAGCTAGACGTCCTTGAGGCGGAGTCGGTCCACATCATGCGCGAGGTGGCCGCCGAGTTCGAGCGGCCGGCGCTGCTGTTCTCGGGCGGCAAGGACTCCATCGTGATGCTCGCGCTGGCGGAGAAGGCCTTCCGCCCCGCGAACATCCCGTTCCCGGTCATGCACGTGGACACCGGCCACAACTTCGCCGAGGTGCTCGAGTTCCGGGACCGCCGGGTCGAAGAACTCGGGGTCCGGCTCGTCGTCGCGAGCGTCCAGGAGTCGATCGACTCCGGGCGCGTGACCGAGGAGTCCGGGCGATGGGCGAGCAGGAACCGGCTGCAGATCGCGACGCTGCTCGACGCCATCGAGGAGCACCGTTTCGACGCGCTGTTCGGCGGCGCGCGGCGCGATGAGGAGAAGGCTCGGGCCAAGGAGCGGGTGTTCAGCTTCCGCGATGAGTTCGGCCAGTGGGATCCGAAAAACCAGCGGCCCGAGCTGTGGAACCTGTACAACGCGCGGATCAGGCGCGGCGAGCACATCCGGGTGTTCCCGCTGTCCAACTGGACCGAGCTCGACGTCTGGGCGTACATCGAGCGGGAGGAACTCCAGATCCCGTCGATCTACTTCGCGCATGAGCGGCAGGTCTTCGAACGGGACGGCATTCTGCTCGCCGACGGCCAGTTCGTGCGGCGCGGTGACGACGAGCCGCTGTTCACCGCCATGGTCCGGTACCGGACGGTAGGCGACATGACGTGCACAGGCGCGGTCGAGTCAACCGCGAAGACGGTCGCCGAGGTGATCATGGAGGTGGCCGCCACCCGGATCACCGAGCGCGGGCAGACCCGTGCCGACGACCGGGCCAGCGAGGCCGCGATGGAAGACCGCAAGCGAGAGGGCTACTTCTAGAGATGGCTGGTGCCGCCCCGGTGGGACGACCCCCCGAGACCCCCCGCATGGACCTGTTGCGGTTCGCCACCGCCGGGTCAGTGGACGACGGCAAGTCCACGCTGATCGGACGGCTGCTCTTCGACTCCAAGGCGATCTTCGAAGACCAGCTCGCCGCGGTCGAGCGCACGTCCCGTGACCGGGGCGAGGAGGGCACGAACCTCGCGCTGCTCACCGACGGACTGCGGGCCGAGCGGGAGCAGGGCATCACGATCGACGTCGCCTACCGGTACTTCGCGACACCGCGCCGGAAGTTCATCATCGCCGACACGCCCGGCCACATCCAGTACACGCGGAACATGGTCACCGGCGCCTCCACCGCCGACCTGGCCATCGTGCTCGTGGACGCCCGCAACGGGCTCACCGAGCAGTCAAGGCGGCACGCCTTCCTCACCACCTTGCTGCGGGTCCCCCACCTCGTGCTCGCGGTGAACAAGATGGACCTGGTCGGCTATGACCAGCAGGTCTTCGAACAGATCTGCGCCGACTTCACCGCCTTCGCGACCAAGCTCGAGATCCCTGACCTGACGTTCATCCCGATATCCGCGCTGCATGGCGACAACGTGGTCGAGCGGTCGTCGAACATGGCCTGGTACGACGGGCCGTCGCTGCTGCACCACCTGGAGCACCTGCACATCGCGTCCGACCGCAACCTGATCGACGTGCGGTTCCCGGTCCAGTACGTGATCCGGCCGCACGCGTCGAACGACCCCGAACTGCACGACTACCGTGGCTACGCGGGCCAGGTGGCGGGCGGCGTGCTCAAGCCCGGCGACGAGGTGCTGCACCTGCCGTCCGGGTTCACGACGCGGGTCCGCGCCATCGAGGTGGCCGGCGAACGCGTCGCCGAGGCCTTCCCGCCGATGTCGGTGACGCTGCTGCTCGACGACGACGTGGACATCTCGCGCGGTGACCTGATCTGCAGGCCGAACAACCGCCCGAGCGCCGCCCAGGACATCGAGGGCATGGTCTGCTGGATGGCCGCTGACCGGTCGCTCGCGCCCCGCGGCCGGCTGATCGTCAAGCACACGACCCGTACGGTCAAGGCGATCGTCACCGACCTGCACTACCGGATCGACGTCAACACCCTGCACCGCGACGAGAACGTCTCCTCGCTCGGGCTGAACGAGATCGGCCGTATCCGCATGCGGCTGACCCAGCCGGTGTTCGCCGATCCGTATTCGCGCAACCGGCTGACTGGCGGCATGATCCTGATCGACGAGGCGACCAACACCACCGTCGGCACCGTGATGATCACCGAGACCCGCTAGCTGTCGCCAGGAAACGCCAGCGTCTGGTGCGAGACCGTCTTCGCGTTCCCCGCCGAGCACGTGCTAGGCGAACCCTGGCGGCGCCCCCGCCTGCTGTAGGTGGGAGGCTGTCATGCATGACGCGCGCTGATCTCGACAAGCGGCCCGCCGAGGTGGCGGCCATGTTCGACGCCGTGGCCGACCGGTACGACCTGATGAACGACCTCCTGTCGATGGGCCAGGTCCGGCTGTGGCGCAAGCACGTGCAGCGCATCCTGCGGGCCCGCCCCGGCGAGCGGGTGCTGGACCTGGCGGCGGGCACCGGCACCTCGTCTGTGACATTTGCCGCATCCGGGGCCGACTGCGTGGCCTGCGACTTCTCCCTCGGCATGCTGCACGCGGGCAGCGCCAGGCTCGCGATCAAGGACCCGCAGCGGAACAAGACGCGGGGAAGGGTAAGTTTCGCGGCGGGCGACGCGCGCAGACTGCCCTTTCGCGACGGGGCTTTCGACGCGGTGACGATCTCGTTCGGGCTGCGGAACGTGCACGGCGCCCGCGACGGGCTCGCCGAGATGCGGCGCGTGACAAGGCCCGGGGGCAGGCTCGTGGTCTGCGAGTTCAGCCGGATTACGGTCCCGCCCCTGGATATGCTTTACCGGCGCTACCTGACCGGCGTCCTGCCTGCGGTCGCCCGGCGCGCGGCGCGCAACCCCGAGGCGTACGAGTACCTGGCCGAGTCGATCAACGGCTGGCCGGCGCAGCGGGAACTGGCGGACGTGATCCGGGCCGCGGGCTGGTCGGCGGTCCGGTGGCGCGACCTGACCCTGGGCGTGGTGGCGATCCACGTCGCCAGGAACCTGTAACCGGGCTCTCGCCGTCCTCTAGGGTGGGGGCGCTGAAAAGCCGCAGACAGGGCGAGGATTAAACTAATGGCAAAGATTTTGTGAAGCGCTTCACAAGAAACCCAGGACCTGACACGTGACCGAGCACGTTTGTGTCGAGAGCCGCCCGGACCGGCCGGGCGGCTCCGTCGCCAGTCCGGCCGGCCGGCCCGGTCCTCGCCCGTTGGCCCGGACCAGCCGGCCAGGCGGACCGCGAGAGGACGACGCTGACGTCATCGTCGTGGGCGCCGGCCCGTCCGGCGCCACCACCGCGTACTACCTCGCACAGGCCGGGCTTGACGTGCTGCTGCTGGAGAAGGCCAGGTTTCCGCGGGAAAAGGTGTGCGGCGACGGACTGACCCCGCGGGCGGTCAAGGCGCTTATCGCGATGGGCGTGGACGTCGGCCCGGATTCCGGATGGCTGCGGAACAAGGGGCTGCGCGTCATCGGCGCCGGCCTGCGGCTCGAGATGACGTGGCCGGAGCTGGGCAGCTACCCCGGTTACGGTCTGGTGCGCACCCGCGCCGCGCTGGACGAGACACTGGCCCGCCGTGCGCAGGCGGCGGGCGCCAAGCTCCTTGAGGGCGTTACGGTGACCGGCCCGGTCCTCGACGACTCGGGAAATGTCGCGGGAGTGGCCGCCCGCACCGGTTCCGCCGATGATGATCCCGAACGATCCGGGGCGCCTGCGGTCACCTACCGTTCCCGTGTCGTCGTGGCGGCCGACGGCAACTCCTCCCGCCTGTCGGTGGCCATGGGCCTGCGCAAGCGGGACGACCGCCCGCTCGGCGTGGCGGTGCGCACCTACTACAGATCGCCACGGCACGACGACGACTACCTGGAATCGTGGCTTGACCTGTGGGACGGCGACCGGCTGCTGCCCGGGTACGGCTGGATCTTCGGAATGGGCGACGGCACCTCTAACGTCGGGCTCGGCCTGCTGAACACCTCCGCCGCGTTCGGCAACACCGACTACCGCGCGCTGCTGAAGCGCTGGCTGAGGTCGATGCCCGAGGAGTGGGGCTACACGGAGGAGAACCGGACCGAGCCGGTGCGGGGCGCGGCGCTGCCGATGGGCTTCAACAGGACCCCGCACTACTACCGCGGGCTGCTGCTCGCGGGCGACGCCGGCGGCATGGTGAACCCGTTCAACGGCGAGGGCATCGCGTACGCGATGGAGTCCGGCGAGATCCTGGCGGGTACGATCGTCCAGGCGCTTGCCAGGACGACGCGCGAGCAGACCGAGCGCGTGCTGCTCGGTTACCCTCAGGCGCTGCAGGACGCCTACGGCGGCTACTACACCCTTGGCCGGGTATTCGTGCAGCTCATCGGCCGTCCCAAGCTGATGCGGTTCGCGACCAGGCACGGCATGTCCCGGCCCGCGCTGATGCGGTTCGCGCTCAAGCTCCTGGCCAACCTGACCGATCCGCGAGGCGGCGACGCCGCGGACCGCCTGATAAACGGCATGACCCGACTCGCTCCGAACACGAGGTGAGCCGATGCCTAGGATAAAAGACCACAGAGAGGAGGCGGAATAGCGGTGAAGTCATACATACCGGTCGTGGTGCTCGCCGTGCTCGCCTTCGGTTTCGCCGCGTTCTCTGTCGTGGTGGGAGCCCTCGCGGGACCCAAGCGATGGAACAAGGCGAAGCTGGACAGCTATGAGTGCGGCATCGAACCGACCCCGCTTCCGCTTGGCGGCGGGAAGATCCCGGTCAAGTACTACCTGACCGCGATGCTGTTCATCGTCTTCGACATCGAGATCGTGTTCCTTTATCCCTGGGCCGTGACCTTCGGCAAGCTGGGGCCGTTCGGCCTCGTCGAGATGGTCGCCTTCGTCGTCACCGTGCTTATCGCGTATGCCTACGTGTGGCGGCGCGGCGGCCTGGAATGGGACTAGCGAATGGGCATTGAGGAGAAGCTGCCGAGCGGCGTCCTGCTGTCTACGGTGGAGAAAGTGGCCGGATGGGCGCGCGCCCGTTCGGTGTGGCCGGCCACCTTCGGGCTGGCGTGCTGCGCGATCGAGATGATGCAGACCGGCGGCCCCCGCCACGACATGGCCCGCTTCGGCATGGAGAAGACTGGCTCCACGCCGCGGGAGGCCGACCTGATGATCGTGGCCGGCCGCGTCAGCCAGAAGATGGCGCCGGTGCTGCGGCAGATCTACGACCAGATGCCCGAGCCCAAGTGGGTCATCTCGATGGGCGTGTGCGCCTCAAGCGGCGGCATGTTCAACAATTACGCGATCGTGCAGGGCGTGGACCACATCGTGCCGGTGGACATCTACCTGCCCGGCTGCCCGCCGCGCCCGGAGATGCTGTTCGACGCGATCCTCAAGCTGCACGACAAGATCATGAACATGAAGCTGGGCCCGGACCGCGACAGGCAGATCACCGAGCTCGAGCAGGCCCGGCTGACCATGCTTCCGCTGCGGGTCACGGCCGGAGTCGACCACCTGGGGAGTGAACTGTGACGCAGACCCCCGGCGAACCACCCTCTCCTGTTGGCCCAGGCCAGCCGGCCGCCGAGGAGAATGGCGGCCTGCCCGCGGCCCGGGGCGCGGGCAGGCTGTCCGCCTCCGTCGTGCGCAAGGGCATGTTCGGCGCGCACACCACCGGAGACACCTCCGGGTACGGGCGGCTGCAGGTGCACAAGCTGCCGCCGCTGTCGTCCGAGCCGCCGTACGGCGGTTACTTCGACGCGGTCGCGCAGGCGCTCGGCAGCGCGCTCGAGGGGGCCGGGATCGGCTTCTCCGACGCGATCGAGCGGGTGGTCGTGGATCGCGGCGAGATCACGTTCCACGTGCGCCGCGACAAGCTCGTCGAGGTGGCGGACAAGCTGCTGCACGACCCGGCGCTGCGGTTCGAGATCTGCGCCGGCGTGTCCGGCGTGCATTACCCGGACGACGCGGGCCGGGAACTGCACGCGGTCTACCACATGCTGTCGATCACGCACAACCGCCGGATCCGGCTCGAGGTGAGCACGCCAGACGCGGACCCGCACATTCCGTCGCTGACCGGCGTCTACCCGGCGAACAACTGGCACGAGCGGGAAACCTGGGACTTCTTCGGGATCGTCTTCGACGGGCATCCGGCGCTGACCAGAATCGAGATGCCCGACGACTGGCGGGGGCACCCGCAGCGCAAGGACTACCCGCTCGGCGGGATACCCGTGGAGTACCGCGGCACGAAGGTGCCGCCGCCGGACCAGAGGAGGTCGTACTCATGACCACTCGCGTGACCCCGGGCGCCACCGAGGCCGACGAGGAGGCGGCCGAGGGCCGGGTCTACAACGTGGCCGGCCAGGACTGGGATCAGGTCGTCACCGCCGGCGACACCGACCGGTCGGAAAATGAGCAGATCGTCGTCAACATGGGCCCGCAGCACCCGTCGACGCACGGCGTGCTCCGGCTGATCCTGACCCTCGAGGGCGAAACCGTCGCCGAGGCCAGGGCGTCCATCGGCTACCTGCACACGGGCATCGAAAAGAACATGGAGTACCGCACCTGGACGCAGGGCACCACGTTCATCACCAGGGCGGACTACCTGATGCCGCTGCACAACGAGACGGCGTACTGCCTGGCCGTTGAACGCCTCCTCGGCATCGAGGACAAGGTGCCCGAGCGTGCCCAGATCATCCGGGTGCTGATGCTCGAACTGAACAGGATCTCCTCGCACCTCGGCGGGGTCGGGCCGTTCGGCATGGAACTCGGTGCGACCACGATCTTCCTGCAGGGCACGCGGCTGCGGGAGAACGTGCTCGACCTGTTCGAGCTGATCACCGGCCTGCGCATGAACCACGCGTTCATCCGTCCCGGCGGCGTGGCGCAGGACATGCCGCCGGGCGGCCTGGAGGCGATCCGCGACTTCCTGCGCAAGGCGCCGCCGATGGTGCATGACTTCCGCGCGCTGGTCGACGCGAACCCGGTCTTCAGGGCGCGCACCCAGGGCATCGCGTACCTGGACCTGCAAGGGTGCATGGCGCTCGGCGTGACCGGCCCGATGCTGCGGGCCACCGGATTGCCCTGGGACCTGCGCAAGTCCCAGCCGTACCTGGGCTATGAGACCTACGACTTCGACGTGCAGACCACCGGCACCTGCGACACCTATGGCCGGTACCTGATCAGGATCAACGAGATCGAGGAGTCGCTGAAGATCGTCGCGCAGTGCGTCGAGCGGCTGGCGGACCGCGACGTGCCCAACGACCCCGTGATGATCCAGGACGCGAAGATCGGCTGGCCGGCCCGGCTGTCGCTCGGCCCGGACGGCATGGGACCGTCCCCCGAGCACATCGCGCACATCATGGGCCAGTCCATGGAGGCCCTCATCCACCACTTCAAGCTGGTGACAGAGGGGTTCCGGGTGCCGGCCGGGCAGGCGTACGTGCCGGTCGAGTCGCCCAAGGGCGAGCTTGGCTGTCATGTCGTCAGCGACGGCGGCACCAGGCCGTACCGTGCCCACCTTCGCGACCCCTCGTTCCACCACATGCAGGCGGTCTCGGTGCTTTGCGAGGGCGGGAACCTCGCGGACGTGATCCCCGCGATCGCGTCGATCGACCCGGTGATGGGAGGCGTGGACAGGTAATGCCGTTTAGTGATGACGCACTGGACCGGCTGCGGGCGGATGCCGCCGAGATCATCGCCCGGTATCCGCGGGCGAGGTCCGCGCTGCTGCCGCTGCTGCACCTGGTGCAGTCCGAAGAGGGATACGTCTCAGCAGACGGCATCAGGTTCTGTGCGCAGCTGCTCGGGTGCACCGAGACCGAGGTGACCGGCGTGGCGAGTTTCTACACGATGTACAAGCGCAGCCCCGCGGCGCAGTACCAGGTCGGCGTGTGCACCAACACGCTGTGCGCCATCATGGGCGGCGACCAGATCTACGCCGAACTCGCCCAGCACCTGGCACCCGGCGATGGCGGCCACGGCCACGGCCACGGCGACATCGTCTCCGCGGACGGCAAGGTCGGCCTGGAACGCGTCGAGTGCAACGCGGCCTGCGACTACGCCCCGGTGGTCATGGTCAACTGGGAGTTCTTCGACAACATGACCCCAGAGTCGGCCAGGCAGCTCGTCGATGACCTGCGCGCGGGCAACAAGGTCACGCCGACCCGCGGCCCGGGGCGGCTGTGCACCTGGAAGGAAGCGTCGAAGATCCTCGCCGGATTCGGCGACGGCCAGGCGGCCGACGGCCCGTCGGCCGGCCCGGCGAGCCTGACCGGGCTCAAGATCGCCAGGGAGAACGGGTGGTCCGCCCCCCCAAGCGGGGGGGCACCGGGGGGTCGGCCCCCGGGGGCTGGCACAGTCCCCGCGCCGCAGGCGCCGGCGGGGGGCCAGGGGGGTTCCGAGAAGTGACTGACACGCTTACGCCCGTCCTTACGGCGCGCTGGGGCGAGCCGGACTCGTTCACGCTGGCGGGCTACCGGCGGGCCGGCGGATACTCGGCGCTGCCGAAGGCGCTCGCGATGCAGCCGGACGAGGTGATCGCGGCCGTGAAGGCCTCGGGCCTGCGCGGCCGGGGCGGCGCTGGCTTCCCGACCGGCATGAAGTGGTCCTTCATCCCGCAAGGTGACGGCAAGCCGCACTACCTGACGGTCAACGCCGACGAGTCCGAGCCGGGTACCTGCAAGGACATGCCGCTGATGATGGCCAGCCCGCACGTGCTGATCGAGGGCATCGTCATCACCTGCTTCGCGATCCGGGCGGGCCACGCGTTCATCTACGTGCGCGGTGAGGTGCTGCACGTGGTCCGGCGGCTGCAGATGGCCGTCGCCGAGGCGTACCAGGCGGGCTACCTCGGCAAGAACATCCTCGGATCGGGCTTCGACCTCGAGGTCGTGGTGCACGCCGGGGCGGGCGCCTACATCTGCGGTGAGGAAACCGCGCTGCTCACCTCCCTCGAGGGGTACCGCGGGCTGCCGCGGAACCGGCCGCCGTTCCCCGCGGTCGAGGGCCTGTACGCGAGCCCCACGGTCATCAACAACGTCGAGTCGGTCTCGAGCGTCCCGTCGATCATCAACAACGGCGCGGACTGGTTCGCCGGCCTGGGCACAGAGAAATCCAAGGGCTTCGGGATCTTCTCGCTGTCCGGCCACGTCGCCAACCCGGGCCAGTTCGAGGCGCCGCTCGGCATCACGCTGCGCGAACTGCTCGACCTGGCCGGCGGCGTCCGCGCGGGACACCGGCTCAAGTTCTGGACGCCCGGCGGGTCCTCTACCCCGATCCTCACCGGGGAGCACCTGGACATCCCGCTGGACTTCGAGGGCGTAGCCGGCGCCGGGTCCATGCTCGGCACCCGGGCGCTGCAGATCTTCGACGAGACGACCTGCGTGGTCCGGGCCACCCTGCGCTGGACCGAGTTCTACCAGCACGAGTCCTGCGGCAAGTGCACGCCGTGCCGCGAGGGCACCTACTGGATGACCAGGACGCTGCGGCGGCTGGAGAGCGGCAACGGCAGCGACGAGGACCTGGACAAGCTGATCGACATCTGCGACAACATCCTCGGCCGCGCGTTCTGCGCGCTCGGCGACGGGGCGACAAGCCCGGTCACCTCGGCGATCCAGTACTTCCGCGACGAGTTCCTGCTGCACCAGAAGGAGGGCGGCTGCCCGTTCAACCCGGCGGCTTCAACCCTCTGGGCTGATTTGCTCAGCGGGCCCGGGAGGCCGGCCTCCCGGAGCGGCGGAGCGGATAGGTGACGACTCAATGACCGTGCAGACCACATCCACCGACACGGTGACCGTCACCATCGACGGCTTCCAGATCGCCGTGCCGAAGGGGACCCTGGTGATCAGGGCCGCCGAGATGATCGGCATCCAGATCCCGAGGTTCTGCGACCACCCGCTGCTCGACCCGATCGGCGCCTGCCGGCAGTGCCTGGTAGAGGTCGAGGGCCAGCGCAAGCCGCTGGCCTCGTGCACCACGGTGTGCACCGACGGCATGGTGGTCAGGACGCAGCTCACCTCCGCCGTCGCGGAGAAGGCGCAGCGCGGCGTGATGGAACTGCTGCTGATCAACCATCCGCTCGACTGCCCGATGTGCGACAAGGGCGGCGAATGCCCGCTGCAGAACCAGGCCATGTCCAACGGCCAGGGTGAGACCCGGTTCGTCGAGGACAAGCGCGAGTTCGACAAGCCAGTGCCGATCTCCACCCAGGTGCTGCTCGACCGGGAGCGGTGCATCTCGTGCACCCGGTGCGTGCGGACGTCGGAGGAGATCGCCGGCGACGACTTCATCGAGTTCATCGAGCGCGGCCCGGACCAGTACATCGGCACCGCCAGCGGCAAGCCGTTCAACTCCTACTTCTCGGGTAACACGGTGCAGGTCTGCCCGGTGGGCGCGCTCACCGGCGCGGCCTACCGGTTCCGGTCCCGCCCATTCGACCTGGTGTCCACGCCCTCCGTGTGCGAGCACTGCGCCGCTGGGTGCCGGCAGCGCACCGACCACAGGCGCGGCAAGGTGCTGCGCCGTCTGGCCGGCGACGATCCGCTGGTCAACGAGGAGTGGAACTGCGACAAGGGCCGCTGGGCCTTCAACTACGCCACCGCGTCCGACCGGCTGACCACGCCGCTGATCCGGGACCCCGACGGGGTGCTCCGTCCCGCCTCCTGGCCCGCCGCGTTCGCGGCGGCGGCCCGCGGCCTGACGACGGCGCGCGACGCGGCCGGCGACGGTCCGCGGGGCGCCGGCGTGCTCACCGGCGGCAGGCTGACGCTCGAAGACGCCTACGCCTACGCCAAGTTCGCGCGGGTGGCGCTGAACACCAACGACATCGACATGCGGGCCAGGCCGCACTCGGTGGAAGAGGAGCAGTTCCTCGCCGCGCGGGTTGCCGGACGCGACATAGAGGTCAGCTACGCCGACCTGGAGGCCGCGCCCGCGGTGCTGCTCGCCGGGTTCGAGCCCGAGGACGAGTCGCCGATCGTGTTCCTGCGGCTGCGCAAGGCGGTCCGCAAGAGGAACCTCGTGGTGTTCTCCGTCGCGGCGCTCGCGTCGCCCGGGCTGGCCAAGCTGTCCGGCACGCTGCTGCGCACCGTGCCCGGCGGCGAGCCTGCCGCGCTGACCGCGCTGGCCGCCCGGGGGAGTTCCGGGGGGCGGGCGGTCCCCCCTGGCGGGGAGGCCACCGGGGGAGTCGTCCCGTCCCGTGACCTGGATCGCGCCGCGGACCTGCTCTGCTCCCGCGGAGCTGTGATCCTCCTCGGCGAGCGGCTCGCCGAGGTGCCTGGCGCGCTGGCCGCCGCGGCGCGGCTGGCTGACGCCTCAGGCGCCAAGCTCGCCTGGATACCGAGGCGGGCAGGGGAGCGCGGCGCCATCGAGGCCGGCGCCATGCCCGGCTTGCTGCCGGTGGGCAGGTGGACCGGCGATCCGCAGGCGCGCGCCGAGGTGGCGCGGGCCTGGCGGAAGAGCGTGCTGCCCGCGACGCCAGGGCGCGACACCTCGGCGCTGCTCGCCGCCGCCGAGCGCGGCGAGCTCGGCGCGCTCGTCATCGCCGGGGTCGATGTCGCGGACCTGCCTGACCCGGCCGCCGCGGTGCACGCGCTGGAGAAGACCCCGTTCATCGTGAGCCTGGAGTTGCGGGCGAGCGCGGTGACGGACCGCGCCGACGTGGTGTTCCCGGTGGCCGTGGCCGCCGAGAAGGCGGGCACGTTCGTCAACTGGGAGGGCCGCGGCGGGTCCTTCGGCGCCGCGCTCAGCGTGCCAGGCGTCCGGACCGACCTGTACGTGCTCGGCGCGATCGCCGACGATATGGACGTGCACCTCGGCCTGCCGGACGCGGCGGCGGCCCGTGCCGAGCTCGCCGCGCTCGGCAGGTGGCGCGGCGCCCGTCCGCTGGGCCCTGGCGTCCTTTCGACCCCGCCCGCCACGCCTGATGACGGCGAGCTTAGACTCTCCACCTGGCACCAGCTGATCGACGCGGGGCGGATGCAGGACGGTGAGCCGTATCTCGCTGGCACCGCGAGGGACGCCGTGGCGCGGGTGTCCGCGGCCACCGCCGTGGCAGCCGGACTCGCCGATGGCGACAAGGTGACCGTGGCCACCGCGGCCGGGTCGGTGACCGTTCCCGTGGAGATCGTTGCCATGGCGGACGGCGTGGTGTGGCTTCCCGCCAACTCACCCGGCTGCGCCGTCCGCGCCGGCCTGAGCGCGGGCCACGGGAGCAGGGTTACCCTGAGGAGGGCGGAATGAGCCACGTGCTCGCTGCGGACCCGACGGCGAGCGACTTCAACCAGCTCATCTGGTGGATGGTGCTGCTCAAGGTCGCGATCGTCTTCGCGTTCCTGCTGCTCACCACCATGTTCATGATCTGGTTCGAGCGCCGGGTGATCGGCCGGATGCAGAACAGGCCCGGACCGAACAGGGCCGGGCCATGGGGACTGCTCCAGCCCATAGCCGACGCGCTCAAGCTGCCGCTCAAGGAGGACATCGTCCCCACCGGCGTGGACAAGATGGTGTTCTTCGTGGCGCCGATCATCGCGGCCGCGCCCTCGTTCATCGGGTTCGCGATCATCCCGTGGGGCCCGGTGGTGTCGATCTTCCACCACCAGACGCCCCTGCAGGTCGCCAGCCTGCCGATCGGCGTGCTGCTCGTGCTGGCCATGAGCTCGATCGGCGTCTACGGCATCGTGCTGGCCGGCTGGGCGTCGCGAGGGCCGTATTCGATGCTCGGCGCGCTGCGCTCGACCGCGCAGGTGATCAGCTACGAGATCGCGATGGGCCTGGCGTTCGTGGCGGTCTTCCTGTACGCGGGGTCGCTGGACACCGACGCCATCGTCACGGCGCAGCACAGCGTCTGGTACGTCGGCCCGCTGTTCGTGTCGTTCCTGATCTACCTGGTCACGATGGTGGGCGAGACGAACCGGATACCGTTCGACCTGCCCGAGGGCGAGGGCGAGATCGTGGCCGGCCACATGACCGAGTACTCGTCGATGAAGTTCGCCATGTTCTTCCTCGCCGAGTACATCAACATGACCACGGTGTCCGCGGTGGCCGTCACGCTGTTCCTCGGCGGCTGGCGCGCCCCGTGGCCGCTGTCGCTGTGGGCGGGTGCCAACAGCGGCTGGTGGCCGGTGCTGTGGTTCCTGATCAAGGTCTTCCTGCTCCTGTTCGGCTACGTCTGGCTGCGCGGCACGCTGCCGCGGACCCGGTACGACCAGCTGATGGCGCTGGGCTGGAAGATCCTCATCCCGCTGTCCATCGTCTGGATCCTGCTGATCGCGACGATCCGGGCATGGCGCAACGACAGCCACTCGCCCACGGTCTACGCCGTCGGCGGCCTGGTGCTCGTGCTCGTCATCGCGCTCGTCACGTTCTGGGACAGCGCCGCTCAGCGGCGGGCGGCCGAACTGGCGCCCGGTGAGCAGGCCGTCCCCGACGAGGACGAGGAGGACGGCACGGCGCGGGGCTTCCCGGTGCCACCGCTCGACCTGCCCCACTACCACGGCCTCTCCGGGGGTTACGAGGCGACGGGCAGTCCGGCTATGCGGGGGGTCGCCGGGGGGCCGGTCTCCGGGGGAGAAAGAGCCCCCGGGGAAGAAAGAGAGGTCACCGGTGCTTGATTTCCTCAACCCCGTCAAGGGGTTCGGGGTCACCTTCCGCGAGATGTTCCGTAAGGTCGACACGGTGATGTACCCGGAGGTTAAGCGGGCCACTGCCCCGCGGTTCCACGGCCATCACCAGCTCAACAGGTGGCCCGACGGGCTGGAGAAGTGCATCGGCTGCGAGCTGTGCGCCTGGGCGTGCCCCGCCGACGCGATCTATGTCGAGGGCAGGGACAACACGCCCGAGGAGCGGTACTCGCCCGGCGAGCGGTACGGCCACGTCTACCAGATCAACTACCTGCGCTGCATCCTGTGCGGCCTGTGCATCGAGGCCTGCCCGACCCGGGCGCTGACGATGACCAACGAGTACGAGATCGCGGACGACAACAGGGAAAGCCTCATCTGGACCAAGGAGCAGCTTCTCGTGCCGCTGCTGCGGGGGATGGAGCCTCCGCCGCACCCGATGCGGCTCGGCAGGGACGAGAAGGACTACTACCGGCTCGGCGGCGCCGGGATCTCGGCCACCGGCCGCGCGCCCGGCATGTCGGGACCCGCCGGGGTGACCGGCCCGGCGGTGCCCGCCACGGCCACCGGCGAGCATGTGGCCGGGGAGGAAGAGGTGGAGCCGGGCGCGGAGCAGGTCGTCGCGGGCGGCAACAGGCCGGCTGGCCTGGGCCGGGAAGACGAGGGGGTGGCGCGGTGATTCACGTGCTGGCCGCCCACGCAGGCGGCACGAACCTGGACCCGATCTTCGGGAAGGCGGCGTTCTGGATCCTCGCCGTGCTGGCGGTCTGCGCGGCGATCGCGATGATCTGCGTCAGGCAGGCCGTGCACTGCGCGCTGATGCTCGCGATCGTGATGCTCTCGCTCGCGCTCATGTACGCGATGCAGGGCGCGCCCTTCCTCGCGGCCGTGCAGGTCATCGTCTACACCGGTGCCGTGCTGATGCTCTTCCTGTTCGTGATGATGCTCATCGGGGTCAGTTCCTCCGACTCGCTCACCGAGACGATCCGCGGCCAGCGGCTGTGGGCGGGCATCGGCGGAATCGCGTTCCTCGTGCTGCTGATCGTCGGCATCGGGCACGCCGCGATCGGCACCGCGGCCCCGCAGACGGCGGCGAACTCCACCGCAAACCTGACCGGCCTCGCCACGCTGATCTTCACCACGTACGTCTTCCCGTTCGAGGCGACGAGCGCCCTGCTCATCACCGCGGCGCTGGGAGCGATGGTGCTTGCGCACCGCGAGCGGACCACGCCGAAGCCGACCCAGCGGGAGATCGCCAGGCGCAAGGTGGCCAGCGGCCAGGTGGCTCCCGAGCCGCCGCCAGGTGTGTACGCGCTGCACAATGCCGTGGACATGCCGGCACTCCTGCCTGACGGAAGCACCACCGATCGTTCGGTATCCCAGGCGCTGTCACAGCGGGACCTGGACCTTGGCCGGGACCCGCAGCGAAGTGTGGCCTCCGACCTGGCCGCCGAAGACCGGATCGAAGCCGAGCGGCAGATCGAAGCCGCCGCCCAGGGGAGGGATGAGCAGTGAGGTCGCTGAGCGAGCCCTGGTCTGCGGGCGAGCGGGAGGCACCGGTGAGGTCGCTGAGCGAGCCCTGGTCTGCGGGCGAGCGGGAGGCACAGTGAGTCCCGCGGCGTACGTGTTCCTGGCGGTCATCCTGTTCGCCATCGGCGGGATCGGCGTGCTCGTCCGGCGCAACGCGATCGTGATCTTCATGTGCATCGAGCTCATGCTGAACGCGTGCAACCTGGCGTTCGTCGCGTTCGCGCGGATGCACGGAAACCTGGACGGGCAGGTTGTCGCCTTCTTCGTGATGGTGGTCGCGGCGGCGGAAGTCGTCGTCGGCCTCGCCATCCTGATGGCCATCTACCGCGCCCGCAGGTCCGCGTCAGTGGACGACGCGAACCTGCTCAAGTACTGAGGGGATTGACACGTGACGACTCTGGCCGCCACCGGCGTGCTCCGTGCCTCATGGCTGCTGCTCGCGTTCCCCGTCTTCGGCGCGGCTGTCCTGCTGATCGGGGGCCGGCGCACTGACAAGTGGGGGCACCTGCTCGGCGTGGCGATGCCCCTCGCGGCGTTCGTCTACGGCGTGATCGCGTTCTTCACGCTGCTCGGCTACCCCGCCGCCGAGCGCAGCCGCGACCTGCACATGTACTCCTGGATCCCGGTGGCCGGGTTCCAGGCCAACATCGGCATCCTGCTCGACCCGCTGTCGATCTGCTTCGTGCTGCTGATCACCGGGGTCGGCTCGCTGATCCACATCTACTCGGTCGGCTACATGGCGCACGACAGCGACCGGCGCCGGTTCTTCGGGTACATGAACCTGTTCGTCGCGGCGATGCTGCTGCTCGTGCTGTCCGACAACTACCTCGGCCTGTACGCCGGCTGGGAGGGCGTCGGCCTCGCCTCCTACCTGCTGATCGGGTTCTGGCAGTACAAGCCCTCGGCGGCGGTCGCGGCGAAGAAGGCGTTCATCGCCAACAGGGTCGGTGACGCCGGCCTGTCGCTGGCGATCATGCTGATGTTCGCCGAGTTCGGGACGTTCACCTTCACCGGCGTCTTCCACGGGTCCAAGTCGGCGGGCAGCGGCGTCGCGCTGGCCCTCGGGCTGCTGCTGCTGCTCGGCGCGTGCGGCAAGTCCGCGCAGCTTCCGCTGCAGTCCTGGCTGCTGGACGCGATGGAGGGTCCCACGCCCGTGTCGGCGCTCATCCACGCCGCCACCATGGTCACCGCCGGGGTCTACCTAATGGTGCGGTCCAACCCGATCCTGGCGCAGGCCGCGGACGCACGGATGGCGGTGGCGATCGTCGGCGCGGTCACGCTGCTGTTCGGCGGGATCATCGCGTGCGCCAAGGACGACATCAAGAAGTCCCTGGCCGGGTCCACCATGTCGCAGATCGGCTACATGATGCTCGGCGCGGGCCTCGGCCCCGCCGGGTACGCGTTCGCGATCGCCCAGCTGCTCGCGCACGGGTTCTTCAAGGCCGGGCTCTTCCTCGGCGCGGGTTCTGTCATGCACGGCATGGACGACGAGGTGAACATGCGGCGGTACGGCGGCCTCGCGCGGCTGATGCCGATCACGTCCGTCACGTTCGGCCTGGCCTACCTGGCGATCATCGGCATCTGGCCGTTCTCCGGGTTCTTCACCAAGGACCCCATCATCGACGCGGCCTGGGAATCGGGCGGGACGTCGGGCTGGCTGCTCGGCGGCGCCGCGATCATCGGCGCGGGCATCACCGCGTTCTACATGACGCGGATGATCCTGATGACCTTCGCCGGCAGCAAGCGCTGGGCGGAGCCTGGCCCGCAGGGCGGCGCCGAGCCGCGGACCGGCCAGCCTCAGCCTCAGCCGCATCAGGCCGCCCTGCACCCGCACGAGTCGCCCGCCGTGATGTGGTGGCCGATGGCCATCCTCGCCATCGGGTCGGTCGGCGCGGGCGCGTTCCTCATGGTCAACAACCGGCTCGTGTCCTTCCTGGCCCCCGTGGTCGGGGTGCCGCCGGTCTCGCACGGCCTCTTCACCTGGCCGGGCGGCATCGCGCTGATCCTGGTGGTCGTCGCCGCCGCGCTGGCCTGGACCGTCTACGGCAGGGTCCCGGTGCCGGCGACCGCGCCGCGCGGTTCGTTCGTCACCGCGGCCGCGCGCAAGGACCTGTACGGCGACGCGTTCAACGAGTCCGTGCTGATGCGGCCGGGTCAGTGGCTGACGAGGCTGTCGGTCTACTTCGACACCAGGGGCGTGGACGGGCTCGTCAACACGACGGCCGCCACCGTCGGCGGGTCGTCCGGGCGGCTGCGGCGGATACAGACCGGCTTGGTGCGTTCATACGCGCTGTCCATGCTCCTCGGCGCCGTGCTGCTGGTAGCCGGCCTTCTGGTGGTGAGGCTGTAAATGAACGGCTTTCCCTGGCTGACAGTGGCGGGCGCCATCCCGCTGGCGGGGGCGCTGGCGATCACGCTCGTGCCCTCGATGCCCGCAGACAGCGCACCCGGCGACGTGCAGGCGCGGTCCCGCCTCGTCAAGCTGCTGACCCTCGGCTTCTCGCTGGTCACCCTGGTCTGGGTGATCGTGATGGCGACCAGGTTCAACACCAGCGGCCCGGACTTCCAGCTCACCGAGCAGTACTCGTGGATCCCGCAGTTCGGCGTGCACTACGCGCTCGGCGTGGACGGGATCGCGCTCGTGCTCATCGGCATGACCGTGGTGCTGATGCCGGTCGTGGTCCTCGCGTCCTGGCACGACGCGGACAACGCACGGCGGTCGCCCAAGACGTACTTCGCGCTGATGCTCGTCCTCGAGACGATGATGATCGGCGCCTTCGCCGCCACCGACGTGTTCTTGTTCTACGTGTTCTTCGAGGCCATGCTGATCCCGATGTACTTCATGATCGGGTCGTTCGGCGTCGGGCAGCGGCAGTACGCGGCGGTGAAGTTCCTGCTGTACAGCCTGCTCGGCGGGCTGCTCATGCTGGTCGCCGTCATCGCCCTCTACGTGTACGCGGGCCAGTCCGCGGCGACCGGGCACCACGGGACCTTCCTGTTCTCGACGCTGGTGCATGTCGCCTTGTCGCCCACGGTCCAGAAGTGGCTGTTCCTCGGGTTCTTCATCGCCTTCGCGATCAAGGCGCCGCTGTGGCCGTTCCACACCTGGCTGCCTGACGCGGCAGCCTCCGCCCAGCCCGGCGCCGCGGTGCTCATGCTCGGCGTGATGGACAAGGTCGGCACGTTCGGCATGATCCGCTACTGCCTCGAGCTGTTCCCGTCGGCCACGCACTACTTCACGCCGCTGATCCTCACGCTCGCGGTGATCAGCGTGCTGTACGGGGCGATCGTGGCGATCGGCCAGACGTCGATGAAGCGGCTGATCGGCTACACCTCGATCTCCCACTTCGGCTTCATCGTGCTCGGCATCTTCGCCCTGACCACCCAGGGCCAGTCAGGCGCGACGCTGTACATGGTCAACCACGGGTTCGCCACCGGGGCGCTGTTCCTGATCGCCGGGTTCATGATCGTCAGGCGGGGTTCGGACCGCATCGCCGACTACGGGGGCGTGCAGAAGGTCGCCCCCGTGCTCGCCGGGCTGTTCCTGCTGTCCGCTCTGGCCGGCCTCTCGCTGCCGGGCCTGAACACCTTCGTCAGCGAGTTCCTGGTGCTGGCGGGCACGTTCTCGCGGTACAAGGTGGCCGCCTCCTTCGCCACCATCGGCATCATCCTCGCGGCGATCTACATCCTGTGGATGTACCAGCGCGCCATGAACGGCCCGGTGGCCGAGTCGGTCGCCGGCATGCCCGACCTCAAGGCGCGCGAACTGCTGGCGGTGGTCCCGCTTGCCGTGCTGATCGTGGGGCTGGGCGTCTACCCCAAGCCGGTGCTCGACGTGATCAACCCCGCGGTGCGGGCCACGATGTCCCAGGTGCACGCCACTGACCCGGTGCCCGCCCACCCCGTACCCGCAGCCGCCCAGAATGGAACCCAGCCGTGATCCTCGCAGCTGCCGCGACCTCCTCGAATATCCCGGCGCCGAGCATCGAGTACAGCCAGCTCGCGCCGATGCTCGTCGTGTTCGGCGCGGCCGTCGTCGGCGTGCTCGTCGAGGCGTTCGTGGCCAGGGAACTGCGCCGCAGCGTGCACCTGCTGCTCGCGTTCGGCAGCCTCGCCGCGGCCTTCATATGGACCTGCGTGATCGCGGCGTCATCGACGCTGTTCGCCCACGGCAGTTCCGGCCATGTCGCGGCGATGGGCGCCGTCGCCGTCGACCGGCCGACGCTGTTCATCCAGGGCACGATCCTGGTGCTCGCGTTCGTCAGCGTGCTGCTGATCGCGGACGCCTCCCATGACCTGCCCGAGTTCGCCGGGCAGGCCGCCGCCGTGCCCGGGTCGCCGGAGGAGCGCGAAGGCCTGCTGGCTGGCCTGGTGCACACCGAGATCTACCCGCTGACCCTGTTCGCGGTCGGCGGCATGATGCTGTTCCCCGCCTCCAACGACCTGCTCACGATGTTCGTCGCGCTCGAGGTGCTGTCGCTGCCGCTGTACCTGCTGTGCGGCCTCGCCCGGCGGCGCCGCCTGCTGTCGCACGAGGCGGCGATGAAGTACTTCCTCCTCGGCGCGTTCTCCTCCGCGTTCTTCCTGTTCGGCATCGCGATGCTGTACGGATTCTCCGGCTCGGTCTCGCTCGCCGGGATCGCGTCCGCGGTCTCCGGCAACACCGGCAGCGACACGCTGCTGTACGCGGGCATCGCGCTCACCGGCATCGGGCTGCTGTTCAAGATCGGCGCGGTGCCCTTCCAGAGCTGGAAGCCCGACGTCTACCAGGGCGCCCCCACCCCGGTCACGGCGCTCATGGCGTCCTGCACGGTGGTGTCGGCGTTCGGGGCGCTGCTGCGGGTGTTCTACGTCGCGTTCGGCACCCTGACGTGGGACTGGCGTCCGGCGCTGTGGGTCGTGACGGTCCTGACCATGGTCGTGGGCGCCGTGATCGCCATCACCCAGACCGACGTCAAGCGGCTGCTGGCGTACTCCTCGATCGCGCACGCCGGGTTCATCCTGACCGCGGTCATCGCCTCGTCGGTGGCGGGCCTGTCTTCGTCGCTGTTCTACCTCGCGGTCTACGGCCTGACCACGGTCGGGGCGTTCGCCGTGATCACGCTGGTCCGCGACCCGGGCGGCGAGGCCGACCACCTGTCCCGCTGGGCGGGGCTCGGCAAGCGGTCGCCGCTGGTCGCCGGCATCTTTGCGCTGTTCCTGCTCGCCTTCGCCGGCATCCCGCTGACCAGCGGGTTCGTCGGGAAGTTCGCCGTCTTCCAGGCGGCCATCGCGGGCGGGGCGACGCCGCTGGTGATCGTCGGCGTGGTGTCGAGCGCGATCGCGGCGTTCTTCTACGTCCGCGTCATCGTGCTGATGTTCTTCAGCGACCCGGTGGAAGACGGCCCGGAGATCGTGGTGCCCAGCGTGTTCACCGGAACCGCCGTGGCGGTGGGCACGGCGGCCACGGTCGTCTTCGGCATCGTGCCCGAGCCGCTGCTCAATCTCGCCAATCACGCGGCGACCCAGTTGTTCGTCCGCTGACTGCCGTCCGCTGCGGTCTCCCGGCCCTGGCATGTCCGGCTCGCGCGGCGTCTCGTATGCTGGTGAGTTCGTACGCAGGGTTACCTGCTCGCAGACCGGGGAGTCCCAGTGACCATCGCTGTTCCCGTCGACTTCGCCAACGAGGCGCTCACCGCGGAGGTGGCCGAAGACCTGACGGTGGTCGAAGCCGCGCTGCGCGAGACCGACTTCGGCGGGGACGAGATGTTCGCCGCGGTGTCCAGGCACATGATGACGGCCGGCGGCAAGCGGTTCCGCGCCATGCTCGTGCTGCTCGCCGCCCGGTTCGGCGACAGCAAGGACAAGCGGATCGTGCCCGCCGCGGTCGCCATCGAACTGACGCACCTGGCCACGCTCTTCCACGACGACGTCATGGACGACGCGTCGATGCGCCGCGGCCACCCGTCGGCCAACTCCATGTTCGGCAACTCGGTCGCCATCCTGGCCGGTGACTACCTGTTCGCCCGGGCGTCGAAGATCCTCGCCGACCTCGGCCCCGAGGCCATCAGGATCCAGGCCGAGACGTTCAGCCGCCTGGTGGACGGGCAACTGGCCGAGACGATCGGCGTCCAGCCGGGAGCCGACCCGCTCGACCACTACATGCACGTCATCACCGAGAAGACCGGCTCGCTGATCGCCACCTCCGGCCGGTTCGGCGCGATGTTCTCCGGCGCGCCGTTCGAGGTGGTGGACCTGATCGCCGAGGCGTGCCTGGGCATCGGCGTCGCCTGGCAGCTGTCCGACGACGTGCTCGACGTGGCCAGCACGTCCGCGCAGTCCGGCAAGGAGCCGGGCACGGACCTGCGGCAAGGGGTGCGGACGCTGCCGGTGCTCTACGCGCTGCGCGCGCCGGCCGCGGAGCCGGACATGTCCCGCCTGCGTTTCCTGCTCACCGATGCCGATCTGAGCGACCCGGCGCTGCACGCCGAGGCGCTGTCCCTGCTGCGGGCCTCCCCGGCGCTCGCCGAGGCCAGGCAGACCGTGCGGACGTGGATCGGCGGTGCGCGG
>DAHVAN010000364.1 GCA_027314595.1 Actinomycetota bacterium
CCTCACGGGCGCGGGGCCCCGCCCGCCGCCCGCCTCACGGGCAGGGCGGCGCCGCGGGCGCGCTGACCGGGCGGCACACCACGCGAACCGGACATCAGCAGCTCAGTTCCCGGGCGCGTCCGGTGGCCGCCGCCCGCCGCGGGTCCGCGGGGCCCGCGGGCCCCGCCAGCCGGCGCCCAGCGGCCAGGACAGGCCAGGACAGCGCCCGACGGATTAACCACCAGGATCCTGCGCGCCTGACCTAACCGGCACGGCCGGCTCCGGCACCGAAGGCACCCCGCGTGCCGGACGCCGGGCGAGGTACGGACAGGCTCTATGTCTGTGACGTCACCGGCCATTTCTCGCTGAGGGCGGACCACTCGTCCAGGCCGACCAGCCGGAAGAAGTCCTCCATGCCGGCGACCGGCAGCGGGACCGCGTCCGAGCCGCCCAGCGCCCGCAGGGCCCTGGTGGCGGCCTCGGCGACCGCGAGCAGGGCGGCCGTCGGGTAGATGGCGATCGAATACCCCAGGTCCGCGAGCGCGGCCGGATCGAGCAGCGGAGTGGAACCGCCGGTGACGATGTTGATCAGCTTCGGGGCGGCGATCTCGCGCCCGATCCGGGTCATCTCCCCGGCCGTGCGCGGGGCCTCGACGAAGACGATGTCGGCGCCCGCGTCGGCGTACGCGTTAGCGCGGTCGATCGCCGCGGACACTCCCAGCACAGCCAGGGCGTCGGTGCGGGCGACGATCAGCATGTCGTCCCGGGCGTCGAGCGCGGCGCCGAGCTTGGCGAGGTAGGCGCCGGCGCTGACCAGTTCCTTGCCAGGCAGGTGGCCGCATCGCTTGGGAAAGGCCTGATCCTCGAGCTGGATGGCCGCCACCCCCGCTCGCTCGTAGGCGCGCACCGTGCGCGCGACCGAGGCCGGCGGGCCGTAGCCGGTGTCGCCGTCGGCGATAAGCGGCACGGCGCCGAGCACCCCGGCGGCCATCGTCACGCGGTCGACCATCTCGGACATGCCCACGAGGCCGATGTCCGGCAGGCCGAAGCCGGACGCCGCCACCCCGGCGCCGGTCAGGTACCCGGCCCGGAATCCCATCCGGCGCACCAGGTGGGCGGTCAGGCCGTCGAAGATCCCCGGCGCGACGATCAGTTCGCCGGTGCCGAGCAGGCGCCGGAGCCTTGCGCCGGGCGAGGCTGCGGGGATCTCGTGGTGCGTCACCGATCAATCACCTCCGGGGTCCGGGCGACGAGAGGATACGGCCGCGGCAGGCAGACAGCACCGCTCGTTCGGGATGAAATGAATCTAACCCAGGGACCGGGGGCGCGCTGGCTCCCGCGTGCCCGGGCCCGGCCATGGCGCGGCAGCCTCCACTGCACTCGTTCCGGGGCGGCCGGCGCCGGCTCCAAGGGAGGCCGACGGATTGTTCAGGACTGGTATCGTGCTGTTCCTGGCTGGCGGCCCGACCGGTTCGCGATGATAGGCGCGCGCCCAGGATCGGGAGCCCGGTCTTCCGGACGATCGGTTTCGTGAGACAGGAAGTCAAAGCTTGAGCCTGACCAAGCATCACCTCGGGGAATCCGCCAGCCCGCGCCCGGTGGGACGCAGCGGCCTGTTGAGCGCGCAATGGCGGGGGCGCCTGGCGTGGCTCGCCGTGTTCGCGGTCGCGGGAGTCGTGCTCCTGCTGGTGTACCTGCAGGTGGCGCGCCGGGCCGGGTTCGGGTCAGACGGCTCGGTGATCATCCAGCAGTCGTGGGACTTCGCGCACGGGAACCCGCTGCTGCGCGGCTGGCTGCTGCCGGACATCACCTTCTACACCATCGAGATACCCGAGTTCGCGGTCGTGGAGCTGGTCCACGGCGCGGTGGACCCGGTGGTCCTCCAGTTCGGCGAGGCGCTGAACCTGACGCTGTTCGTGCTGCTCGCGGCGCTGGCGGCGAAGGGCTCGGCGACCGGGCGCGAGGGTGCGGCCCGCGCGCTCATCGCGGCAGGCATCTTGCTCGCGCCGATCCCGGGGCCGAACTACACCCTGATGCTCGGCAATCCCGACCACCTGGCGACCCAGCTCGCGCTGCTGGTCGTCTGGATCATCCTGGACCGCGCTCAGCCGCGCTGGTGGGTGCCCGTGATAGTGACGGCACTGCTGGCCTGGGCGCGGGTGTCCGACGAGATCGTGCTCCTGGAGGGCGAGATCCCGCTGCTAACGGTCTGCGTGATGCGGATGCTGAAGCGGCGCGGCCCGCTGCGCGGGCAGTGGTACGACATGTCGCTGGCCGGCGCGGCGATCGCCGCTGAGGCCATCGCCCGGCTCACGCTCCGGCTGGTCAGGGACGCGGGCGGGTTCACCGCCTTCCCTCTGCAAATGCGCCTGGCGCCGTTCCACACGCTGTTCAGCCACATTCGGGTGACCATTGACAGCACGCTCATCCTCTACGGCGCGAACTTCCCCGGCACCGTGGGCGCGAACGCCCCCACGGTGATGGCCGCCGTGCGCCTGGTCGGGGTGCTGCTCGCGGTCGTGGCCTTCGTGTACGGGATGCGCCGGATCTTCGTCGACGACCTCATGGTGCAGCTGCTGACGGTGGCCGTGGGAGCCTCGGTGGTCGCGTACACGATCATCGGCAGCCCCTCCCCTGTCGGCGGGGCGCACGACGTGATGCCCGTGCTGACGATCGGCGCGGTCCTCGCGGGCAGGCTGGACGCCGGCCTGCTGCTGCGCCGGCCGGCGATCCGGCCCGCCGCGATCTCCGTCCTGACGGTCTGGCTGGCGCTGTCCATGGTGTTCGTGGCGCGAGACGCGGTGCAGCCCCTGCCTGCCAACCCGTCGCTGCGGCTCGCGGCATGGCTCGCGGACCATCACCTGACCTACGGCCTGGCCAACTACTACGCCGCGAGCCTGGTGAGCGTGGACAGCGGCGGTCAGGTGATGGTCGCCCCGATCAACAGAAGAGGCGGCCACCTCGTCATGAGCCCGTGGAATTCCACCACGTCCTGGTATGACCCGGCCTCCCACGACGCCACGTTCTTCATCGCTAACCGGATGAACGGCTGCCCGGCCGACGACGCGGCCATCTGGCTCGCCGACGCCGGGCGGGCCTTCGGCCCGCCCGCGCACAGGTATTCGGTGGATGGGTCGGTGGTCGAGACCTGGCGGGGTAACCTGCTCCGCGTTCCGCTGAAGCACCTGCCGATGCACCGGCCGTCGCCGTGCTAGCGCCTGCCCGCTCGGCGTGCTAGTACCTGTTGGCGACGAACAGGTCCTGGGCGGGGAACTTCGTGAGGATCTCGGTGCCGTAATCGGTCACCACGACCTCCTCCTCGATGCGCGCGGCCGAGATGGCGTCGGAGGCCGGGCAGTAGGTCTCCATCGCGAAGACCATGCCCGCCTGGAGTTCCATCGGGTGCTCCAGTGAGTTAAGCCGCGAGATGATCGGCCGCTCGTGCAGTCCCAGGCCGAGCCCGTGGGCGAACTGCAGGCCGAACGCCGCCAGTTCGCTCTCGAACCCGAAGTCCTGTGCCCGCGGCAGAACCCGTGCGACCACGTCGGTCGAGACACCAGGCTTGATGGCATCGATCGCCGCGTCCATCCACTCCCGGGCCTGCCTGTACGCGTCGCGCTGGCTCTGCGTCGCGCTGCCGACCCCGAACGTGCGGTAGTAGCAGGTCCGGTAGCCGTTGAACGAGTGGATGATGTCGAAGAATGCCTGGTCGCCGGGACGGATGATGCGGTCGGTGAAGTTGTGCGGATGGGGGTTGCACCGCTCCCCCGAGATCGAGTTGACCGCCTCCACCTGGTCGCTGCCGAGTTCGTAGAGCCTCTTGTTCGCCAGCGCAACGATCTCGTTCTCGCGCACGCCCGGCTTGAGCACGTCGACGATGTCTTGATAGACCCCGTCCACCATGGCGGCGGCCTGGTTGAGCAGCATGATCTCGTCCCGCGACTTGATGACGCGGGCGTCGAGCATGGACTGCTGCGCGTCGCGCACCGCTATGTGCTGCCGCTCGAGCTCGAACAGGAACGGGGGCTCGACGATGTCGATGCCGAGCGGAGCGCCGGCGACCCCGGCCTCGGTGAGCAGCGACCTGATCTCGGTCACCGCGTCGCGCATGAGCCCGGCCTCGGGGGCGACCGCGCCCCGGAAGCCGAGGAAGCCCGGCTTCCAGTTCTCGTCGGGCAGCCACCTGGAGTAGAGCTTGTGGTGGCGTACCGCCGAGCCGAAGTCCCACAGCATCGGCTCGCGGTCGCGGCGCAGCAGGGCGTAGCGGATCATCTTGTCGCCGAGCGCGCCGCCGATCCAGGTCTGCGTCGTGTACCGGATGTTGTAGAAGTCGAAGAGCAGGAAGGCGCCGCAGTCGCTCGCCTCGAGCGCCGCCTTGGCCCGTGCCATGCGGTAATCGCGCAGCCGGCCGAAGTCGACGCGCTCCTCGTAGTCGACCCCCATGGGGCCGGGGGCGCCGATGGGCCGCACCCCCGCAGGACGCTCAGCCGATGCCATAAGGACTCCTTCGTTCACTGTCCGGGTTCTAGGCGAAGATCTCGGGATGCTTTTCCAGCTCAAGCCGCGTGCGGCGGATATGGGTGACGAGCACCCGCTCGGCGTCGTCCGCGTCCTGCCTGCGGATGCAGTCAAGCAGCAGGCGGTGCTCCAGGTGCGTGACGTCCAGGTCGGGCGCGCGCCTGGTGTACTCGCGGCGGTAATGCTGCGTCGTGTTCCACATCCGGTGGATGATCTGCCACATCTGGCCGGAGGCCGCGCCCGCGTAGCTCGTCAGGTGGAACTCCCTGTCGGCCCGCATGAAGGCGTCAAGCCCGGTCCCTGGCGCCGCCATGTCGCCGGCGAGCAGGCCAAGGCGGTCGATCGCGGCGTCATCGAGCCGCGGCATGCTGGTGCGCAGCAGCAGCGGCTCCAGCCGCTCCCTGATGAGGTAGGTCTCGGCGCACTCGGCGAGGCTGAGCTTGGTGACCCATGCGCCGGAATTGGCGACGAGGGTGACCAGCCCTTCGGAGTGCAGCATCCGCAGCGCCTCGCGGACCGGGATCCTGCTGGCGCCGAAACGCGCCGCGATGTCCTCCTGCCGGATGCGCTCGCCGGGCGAGTAGCCTCCCCCGAGGATCGCGGTGCGCAGGCTGGCGGCGATCCGGTGGCTCGCGACGTTCTCGCGGTAGCCGGCGTCACGGATCATCACAGTCATTCCGCCGGGCGCCCGGGGTGCCAGAGCCTGACAGCGGCGTCCTTCTCGTAGGCCTTGCCGCCCGGGAAGCTGACGAGCTCGAACTGCATGCCCCACGGGCTGAGGAAATACAGCCAGCGCTGCCCCGCCGACGCGTTCGCGCTGGCGACCGGCCCGGCGAGCAGCCGCACTCCTTTCGCGCGCAGGTACTGCGCGGCCTCGTCCATGTCATCGACGTACAGCGCGACGTGGTGGCCGCCCAGATCGCTGTTGCGAGGCTGCGTTCGCTGTTCCGGATGCGGCTCGTACTCGAAGACCTCGACGTTGAGGCCGAAGCCGGCCCGATAGAAGCGGATCTGCCTGACGACCCGGCGGGGATCGACGTTGAGGTGGTCGAGCATCCAGTTGTCGTCGTGGCGCATCTCGGGCAGCGAGTAGACGTAGTCGAAGCCGAGCACATCGACGAAGAAGGCGTGTGCCTGCTCCATGTCCGGGACGGTGATGCCGATGTGGTCACCGCCGCGCAGCCCGGGTATGCCTTCGCCCACGCGGTCCTCCCCGATCAGTCATGTATCCAATGCCAGCTATTATGAGGCTACTCCCGCCAGGATATCGTTGATATGGATACATTTGCGCGATAGCCTTCCTGTCATGCCACGCACTAAGCGCCTTCAGCCCGGAGCGGAGTGGATCGAGCTGAGCACGACGGCGGCGGACTGGAAGGGCGCCGACCCCGGGCTGCTCGCGACCATGCTCGGGGAACTGCACCTGATCCGCGCCTTCGAGGAGACGGTTCTCGAACTGGCCGGAGCGGGTCTCGTCCACGGTCCCGCCCACTCCAGCATCGGCCAGGAAGGCGGCGCGGTCGGCTCGATCGTCTCGCTGCGGTCGACGGACGCCGTCAACGGCTCCCATCGCGGCCATCACCAGTTTCTCGCCAAGGCCATCACGCACGCGACGAAGGGCTCGCTCGACCTCGCGGACCTGGTGACGCCGGACGTCCAGACCGTGCTGCAGCGCACCCTCGCGGAGATCCTGGGACTCGCCCAGGGCTACTGCGCCGGACGCGGCGGGTCCATGCACCTGCAGTGGCTCGAGGCCGGGGCGCTCGGGACCAACGCCATCGTGGGCGGCGGCGTGCCGATGGCGGCGGGCAGCGCCTGGGCGCAGAAGCACTCAGGCGACGGCGACTTCACGGTCACCTACTTCGGTGACGGCGCGGTCAACATCGGATCGGTGCTCGAGACACTCAACCTTTCTTCGGCCTGGCGGCTGCCGCTGTGCTTCTTCATCGAGAACAACGGCTACGCGGTCTCCACCAGCGTGCAGGAGGCCACCGCGGAGCCGCGGCTGTCGGCGCGCGCGCTCGGTTTCGGCATCCCCGCCTGGCAGGTCGACGGCATGGACCCGCTCGCGGTGCACCTGGCGATGGAGCAGGCGGCTTCGCGGCTTCGCGCCGGGCAGGGCCCGGTGGTCGTCGAGGCGCTGGTGTACCGGTTCTTCCACCAGAACGGCCCCTTCCCTGGCAGCGCCTTCGGATACCGGACCAAGGAGGAGGAGGCCGCGTGGCGCGCCCGCGACCCGCTGGACCGGGTCGCGGGCGAGATGACCAGGCTCGGCCTCATCGACGAGGCGGGGGTCGCCGCCGTCCGGTCGCAGGCGCAAGAGGCGATGCGGCTGGCCGCCGCGGCGCTCACCGCCTGGGAGTCCGGGGAGTCCGGGGAGTCCGGGGGGTCCGGGGGGTCCGGGGGGTCCGGGGCGTCGCTCCGGGGCATCCGGCCGGGTCTGTGGCCCGACCCCGCGTTCGTCGACGTCGGCATCCGGTCGGACCTTCGCGAGATCGCCGGCGCGCGTGCCGTAGAGGAGCGCGACTTCGCTGGCGAGCTCAAGCGCGGCAAGTTCATCGACGCCGTGTGGCGGGTGATGGACCGGCGGATGGGCGAGGACCCGCGCATCGTCGTGCTCGGCGAGGACGTGCACCGTCTGGGCGGCGGCACGAACGGCGCCACGCGCGGACTGGCGAAGAAGTACCCGGGCCGCGTGCTCGGCACGCCGATCAGCGAGAACGCCTTCGCCGGGCTCGGCGGCGGCCTCGCGCTCGACGGCCGCTACCGGCCGGTGGTCGAGTTCATGTACCCCGACTTCCTCTGGGTCGCCGCCGACCAGGTGTTCAACCAGATCGGGAAGGTGCGGCACATGTTCGGCGGACGCACCCCGGTGCCGCTCGTGCTGCGCACGAAGGTCGCGCTGGGATCCGGCTACGGCTCACAGCACCTCATGGACCCAGCGGGGATCTTCGCGACAAGCCCAGGCTGGCGGATCATGGCCGCCTCCACCCCGTATGACTACGTGGGGCTGATGAACGCGGCGCTCGCCATCGAGGACCCGGTGCTCATGATCGAGCATGTCGACCTCTACGGCGCCGAGGGCGAGATCCCCGTCGACGACCTCGACTACCTCATCCCCTTCGGCAAGGCCGCCGTCCGGCGTGCCGGAAACGACGTCACGGTGCTCACCTACCTGTCGATGGTGTCCGGGGCGCTAACGGCGATCGAACAGTCCGGCATCGACGCCGAGCTCATCGACCTGCGTTTCCTCGACCGGGCGAGCCTGGACTGGCGGACCGTCGGCGACAGCGTCAAGAAGACGAACGCGGTGCTGATCGTCGAGCAGGGCACGCAGGGCACCTCGTACGGCGGCTGGCTCGCCGACGAGATCCAGCGGCGCTTCTTCGACTGGCTCGACCAGCCCGTGCTGCGCGTGACGGGCGGCGAGGCGAGCCCCAGCATTTCCAGGGTGCTCGAGCGCGCCGCGATCGCCGGCGCCGAGGAGGTCGCCGCGGGCCTTGAACGGGTGCGGGCCGGCTTCGGGAGGGCCGGCTGATGGTATCGGTGGTGCGGATGCCGAGCGTGCTCGCCGGCGCGACGGAGGCTGCGATCGCCAACTGGCTGGTCGGCCCCGGCGACACGGTCTCGCTTGGGGACCCGATCGCGGAGATCGAGACCGAGAAGGCGCTCGTGGAGTACGGCGCGGAGCAGGCAGGCGTCGTGGGCAGGATCGTGCTCGCCGCGGGCGACACAGGCGAGATCGGCGCGCCCATCGCGGTGCTTGTGGCCGAAGGCGAGACCGACGCCGACATCGACGCGGCGCTCGGCGGCGCCACGGCGCCTGCCGCGCTTGCGCCCCGCACCCGCGTGTTCGCGAGCCCGATCGTCCGCAAGATCGCCAGCGAGCAGGGCATCGACCTCACGTCGGTTACCGGGACAGGGCCCAACGGGCGGATCGTCCGCCGCGACCTGGAACGGCTCGCCGCCCAGCGGCGGCAGGCCGGGCGCGACGGCGCACAGCCGGCGCCCGCACCGGCGCCCGCACCGGTCCTGGCCCACGCGCCGGCCGTCGCCGGCCCTGCGCCGGACGCGCCGGCGCCTGCTCCCCTGGCGGCCCGGGGTACCCTCATCCCGCACACGCCGCTGCGCCGTGCGATCGCCCGCCGGCTGACCGAGAGCAAGGCGACGACGCCGCACTTCTACGTGGCCACCGAATGCGTCGTCGATGAACTGCTCGCACTGCGGGCGCGGATCAACGAGACCGCGCCGGCCAAGATCTCGGTCAACGACTTCGTCGTCATGGCGGTGGCGGCGGCCTTCAGGGACGTGCCCGAGGCGAACGTCACGTGGAGCGAGGCGGGCCTGGTGGCGCATTCCTCCGTCGACCTGTCGATCGCCGTCGCGACCGACGGCGGCCTGGTCACACCGGTGCTGCACGGCGTCGAGGCCATGCGCCTTTCGGAGATCGCCGCGCAGGCCAGCGCCCTCGCCCAGCGCGCCAGGGACCGGCGGCTGATGCAGCGCGAACTGGAGGGCGGCGTCTTCTCGATCTCCAACCTGGGCATGTACGGCACGCTGGAGTTCTCCGCGATCATCAACCCGCCGCAGTCCGGCATCCTCGCGGTGGGCGCGGCGACGCCGCAGCCGGTCGTCGCGGACGGCTCGGTGACCGTGGCGACGGTCATGCGCTGCACGCTGTCCGTCGACCACCGGGCGATTGACGGGGCCCTGGCCGCGCGCTGGCTCGCGGCATTCACGGCACGCATGCGAAACCCGCTCGGCACGATCGTCTGAGAAACGCAGCTGAGGCGGAAGCTGGGCAGTCCGATATCTGTCCAGCAAGATCATCACGAACAAGTGCTCGGCGTTCTGGCTGCCATGGCAGCCTAAACGCCGTACACGGGAATGGCGACAAGAACGCGGTCGATCGCGTCCGCTGGGCCGCGGGCGCGTCCGCGTTGATTCCGAAATATTTCGGAATCAAGAGGCTGACGCCGGGCGCCGGCATGCGCGGTTCGTTTTTGCTGGTAAATGACCAGTGCGAGCGTTATGAGCGTGCTTCCATGATCGATTCCATTTAACTTCGGGTTGACCGGATATGTCCTACGGTTTACGCTCACCTCGAAATGGTTTCTGCGCCATTTCGAAACATTTCGGCAACCTGCGTTCCCCCGGCGGAAGGGAGTTCGATCGTGGCCCGATTCATCAAACAGGCGTTGACGAGAACAGGCGGCAGACGGCACCGGACGATGCTGGCCGCGGGTACCGGCATCGCGGCGCTGTGCGCCGCGCTCGCCGTCGTGCCCGCCGGGAGCGCCGGGGCCGCGGTCGCGCGCGCTGGCGGCGCGCGAGCATCTTCCAGCCCTCAGGTCCAGGCGACGCTGCCGCCGCCGACCTCTACGCTGCAGCAGATCACCAACTTCGGGCCTAACCCCACGGGCCTGCTCATGTACCTGTACGTGCCGCGGCACGTCCGCCCGCATCCGGCGATCATCGTCGCGATGCACTACTGCGGCGGCACAGGGCCGGCGTTCTTCCAGGGCACCGAGTTCGCGTCCCTTGCGGACGAGTACGGCTTCGTCGTCATTTACCCGTCGGTGACCCCCGGACGTGCCCCTTACGACTGCTTCGACGTCTCGACTCCCGGCGCGCTGACCCACTACGGCGACAGCGACCCGGTCGGGATCGTGTCTATGGTGTACTGGGCCGAACGGCACCTGCACGCCGACCGGCACCAGGTCTTCGCCACGGGCATCTCCTCGGGCGCGATGATGACCGACGTCCTGCTCGGCGACTACCCCAACGTCTTCGCGGCGGGCTCGATCATGTCCGGCGTCGCGTTCGGGTGCTTCGCCACAACGAACGGCACGCTGTGGAACTCCCAGTGCGCCACCGGCAACGTCATCAAGACCCCCCAGCAGTGGGGCGACATCGTCCGCGCGGCATACCCCGGTTACCGCGGGCCGCGCCCCCGCGTGCAGATCTGGCACGGCACGGCCGACACGATCCTCTACTACCCGAACTTCGGTGAAGAGGTGAAGCAGTGGACCAACGTGCTGCACGCCCACCCGCTCTATACCGACCACCCGATGCCGACCTGGACGCACACCGTGTACGTCAACTGCCGCGGGCAGGTCGAAGTCGACGCCTACAGCGTCGCGGGCGAGGATCACAACCTGGGATTCCACTACCCGCAATGGGCGCAGATCGCGATCCGGTTCTTCGGGCTGACCGGACAGCACGGCTTCGGCCGCGACTGACAGCTTCAGCGCAGTAGCACCAGCGATTGCCCCGCCCCGCGGGGCAATCGCGTTCTTGCGCAAGACCCCGCACGTCCGCGAGCGCGGCTCGGCTCAGGGCGCCGCTAGGCATCCCCGAGGGGTTTGTGGTGACCAGAGTACAGTGGGCCAGGAGGCTTGTGGCTCCCCCTCTTCCCTGCGTAGCCGGGCTAGGGGTAAGCAGGATACGCAGGAAAATCGCGGAGGCAGGTACCCAGGAATGACAGGCTCGCACAACGCCGCAGCGGCCGGCGCGCTCGCGAGTGCGCGCGCCCGGCGGCGGTCGCGGAGGCGGGCCCGGGGGACGCCGCAACCCACTGCGAAGAGGCTGGCGTCGAGTTCCTGATGTCGCCCGCAGCGTCACTGCGTCAGATCCGGGCGGCTGGCAGCATCGCCCGCCTTCCCGGGCCCCGCCTTCCCGGGCCCCGCCTTCCCGCGGTCATTGACCACATCCGCCGTTCGCGGGCCGCTTTCACGGCTCGCCACGTCTGCCTGGGGATCCCGCTTTGATCATCGACTGTCACGGGCACTACACGACCGCTCCCGCGTCGCACACGCAGTGGCGGCAGAGCCAGCTCGCGGCGTTCCGCGAGGGCCTGCAGGCCCCGGCCTACCCGGCCATCTCCGACGACGAGATCCGCGAGTCGATCGAGCAGAATCAGCTGAAGCTGCTGCGTGAGCGCGGCGCCGACATGACGATCTTCTCGCCGCGGGCCTCCGCGATGGGGCACCACGAGGGCGACGAGCGGGTCAGCGTCGAGTGGTCCCGGGCGTGCAACGACCTCATCGCCCGGGTGACCGGGCTGTTCCCCGAGACGTTCATCGGCGTCTGCCAGCTGCCGCAGTCGCCGGGCGCCGACCTGAAGGCGTCCATCGCCGAGCTCGAGCGCTGCGTGCTCGAGCTCGGGTTCGCCGGCTGCAACCTCAGCCCCGACCCGAGCGGCGGGAAGTGGACCGCTCCGCCGCTGACCGACAGGTACTGGTATCCCGTCTACGAGAAGATGTGCGAGCTCGACGTGCCCGCCATGGTGCACGTCTCGAGCAGCGTCAACCCCGTCTTCCACGCGACGGGCGCGCACTACCTCAACGCCGACACGACCGCGTTCATGCAGTTCATCCAGGGTGACCTGTTCGCCGACTTCCCGGACCTGCGGCTGGTGATACCCCACGGCGGCGGCGCGGTCCCTTACCACTGGGGCCGCTACCGCGGGCTCGCCGACATGCTGGAGAAGCCGCCGCTGAGCGAGCACGTGATGAGGAACGTGTTCTTCGACACGTGCGTGTACCACCAGCCGGGAATCGACCTGCTTTTCACGGTCATCGATACCGGCAACATCATTTTCGGATCCGAGATGGTGGGCGCCGTCCGCGGCATCGACCCCGAGACCGGCCACTACTTCGACGATACCAAGCGCTACGTCGACGCGGCAGGCCTTTCCGAGGCCGCCGCCGCGGACGTTTACGCTGGCAACGCCCGGCGCGTCTACCCGCGGCTGGATAAGGCGCTGCGCGCGCGAGGACTGTAGAGGACCGTAACGATCAATGAGCGTAACCTTCGAGCCCGACCCTGACTGGCTCGTCTACCTGGCGGATCCCCGCAAGCCCGACTACGTGCTTCCGGCGGGCGCGGTGGACGCGCACTGCCACGTCTTCGGCCCTGGCGACGTCTTTCCCTACGCGCCCGAGCGCAAGTACACGCCGGCCGACGCGCCCAGGGAGAAGCTGTTCGAGCTGCGCGACTTCCTCGGCTTCGAGCGCAACGTCATCGTTCAGGCGACCTGCCACGGCGCGGACAACCGCGCGCTCGTCGACGCGCTGCGGGCGGCCGGGGACAGGGCCCGCGGCGTCGCGACGATCCGGCCCGGCGTCAGCAGGTCCGAACTCGCCGACATGCACGACGCCGGCGTGCGCGGCGTCCGGTTCAACTTCGTCAGGCGCCTCGCCGACCCCAAGCCGGACGAGTACTACCGGGGGCTCGTCGACCTCATCGCCGAATTCGGCTGGCACATCGTCATCTACTTCGAGGCCGCCGACCTGGCCGAGCGCTGGGACCTGTTCACTCACCTGCCCACCGGCATCGTCGTGGACCACATGGGCCGGCCCGACGTCACGCAGCCGGTAGACGGCGAAGGCTTCGCGCTGTTCCAGCGGCTGATGCACGAGCACGAGAACGTGTGGGCCAAGCTGAGCGGCGCGGAGCGGCTGTCGGTGTCCGGTCCCCCCGGGTACGAGGACTTCGTCCCGTTCGCACGGCACATCGCGCAGACATTCCCCGACCGCGTGATCTGGGGCACCGACTGGCCGCACCCGAACATGAAGAGCCACATGCCCGACGAGGGCGACCTGGTCGATCTGCTGCCCCGGATCGCCCCCACCGGCGACCTGCAGCGCCGGCTGCTCGTCGACAATCCCACGCGCCTGTACTGGCCGGCTGGTTAATGCCAACAGGAAAGAGATACCTCATGACGTCATACACCGCGGAGTTCGACGACATCCCGGGCACCCGGGTTTTCACGGCGGAGCGCGCGAAAAAGGGCTACGAGCTGAACCAGTTCTGCATGAGCCTGATGAAGGAGGCCAACCGCGAGCGGTTCAAGGCCGACGAGCGCGGCTACCTCGACGAGACGAAGATGTCGCAGGAGCAGAAACAGGCCGTGCTCGACCGCGACTACAACAAGATGATCGATCTCGGCGGGCAGATCTACTTCCTCGCGAAGATCTTCGCCACCGACGGGCTGAGTTACCTGCAGGCCGTCAGCACCATGACGGGCATGCCGACGGACGAATACCAGCAGATGATGATCTCCGGCGGCCGCTCCCCGGAGGGCTGGCGCTCGATTAGGGACGGTAACTGATCATGGCTCGCATCACGCACGGGCTGACCACGAGTCACATCCCGGCGGTCGGCGCCGCGATCGACCTCGGCAAGACCAGGGAACCGTACTGGAAGCCGCTGTTCGACGGGTACGAGTGGACGAAGGCGTGGGCGAAGGCGAACGTCCCCGACGTCATCATCCTGGTCTACAACGACCACGCGTCGGCGTTCACGCCGGAGCTGGTCCCCACCTTCGCGCTCGGCTGCGCCGACGAGTTCCCGCCGGCCGACGAGGGATACGGGCCCCGCCCGGTGCCGGTCGTGCCGGGCCGCGCCGACCTGGCGGCCCACCTGGCGGAGGGGCTCATCCTCGACGAGTTCGACCTCACGCTGATGTACAAGATGGAGGTCGATCACGGCCTCACCGTCCCGCTCTCGCTCGTCTACGGCCAGCCCGGCGCCTGGCCGGCGACGGTCATCCCGCTCGCCGTGAACGTGGTGCAGTACCCGCCGCCCACCGCCCACCGCTGCTTCATGCTGGGCAAGGCGATCCGCCGGGCCGTTGAGCGCTTCGACGAGAACCTCAACGTCCACATCTGGGGCACCGGCGGCATGAGCCACCAGCTCCAGGGTCCGCGCGCCGGCTTCATCAACACGCCGTGGGACACCGCGTTCCTTGACCGGCTGGTCAAGGACCCCGATGGCCTGGCCGCGCTGAAGCACCTGGAGTTCGTGCGCGAGGCCGGCGCGGAAGGCATCGAGCTGGTCATGTGGCTGATCATGCGCGGCGCCCTCGGCCCCGACGCCGAGGAGCTGTACCGCTTCTACCACGTGCCCGGTTCCAACACCGCCGTCGGGCACATCGTGCTGCAGTCCGCCGAAACCCCAGCCTGAACGACAGCAGGAGGCATTGACCATGAGGATCGCGCTCGCCGGGACCGGCGCCTTCGGCATCAAGCACCTCGACGGCCTGGCCAGCATCGACGGCGTCAGCGTCACGGCCGTGGTCAGCCGCCGCCTCGAGCAGGCCGAGGAGGCCGCCCGCAAGTACGGTGCCGGGCATGCGGGCACCGACCTGGGCGAGGTCCTCGCCCGTGACGACGTCGACGCGGTCATCTTGTGCACGCCGACCCAGCTGCACGCGAGCCAGGCCATCGAGGCGATGCGCGCTGGCAAGCACGTGCAGGTGGAGATCCCCGTCGCCGACAGCTGGGCGCAGGCGCAGGAAGTCCAGCGCGTGCAGCGGGAGACCGGGCTGACCTGCATGGTCGGGCACACCCGCCGGTTCAACCCGTCGCACCAGTGGGTACGCCGCCGCATCCTCGCCGGCGAGCTGTCGATCCAGCAGATGGACGTGCAGACGTACTTCTTCCGCCGGACGAACATGAACGCCGCCGGGCAGCCGCGAAGCTGGACCGATCACCTGCTCTGGCACCACGCGGCGCACACGGTCGACCTGTTCCAGTACCAGACCGGTGAGCAGACGCAGATCGCCCACGCGGTGCAGGGCCCGGTCCACCCCGAGCTCGGCATCGCGATGGACATGTCCATCCAGCTGCGGACGCCCTCGGGCAAGGTCTGCACGCTGTCGCTCAGCTTCAACAACGACGGGCCGCTCGGCAGCTTCTTCCGCTACATCTGCGACAACGGCACGTACATCGCGCGCTACGACGACCTGGTGACCGGCCGGGAGGAGCCGATCGACGTGTCCAAGGTCGACGTCTCGACCAACGGCATCGAGCTGCAGGACCGGGAGTTCGTCGCCGCGATCCGCGAGGGCCGCGACCCGAACTCGAGCATCGCCGACGTGCTCGGCTGCTACCGCGTGCTCGGCGACCTGGAAACCCAGCTCGACACCCAGCAGCAGCCCGGCATCATGTAGCCGCGGGTCACGCGCACGCGGCGGCGCGGGCAAGCAGGTGGGCGCGCTCGCGCGCGTTCGCGGTCATCGCCGCCGCCTGCTCGAACGCGGCACGCGCCTCGTCCCGCCTGCCGAGCCGCTCGAGCAGGTCGCCGCGGACGGCGGGGAGCAGGTGGTAGCCGCGCAGCGCGGACTCTGCCGCCAGCGTGTCCACGATCGCGAGCCCGGCCGCCGGGCCGTCGGCCATCGACACGGCGACCGCGCGGTTCAGCTCGATCACCGGTGACGGCGCCAGCCAGCGCAGGATGTCGTACAGGGTCACGATCCGCACCCAGTCGGTGTCCGCGGCGACGAGCGCGCGGGCGTGGCACGCGGCCAGCGCCGCCTGGATGACGTATGGCCCGCTGAACTGGCTGCCGGAAAGCGACTGCGCGCGAGCCAGCGCGGCGAGCCCGTGCGTGATCAGCAGCCGGTTCCAGCGGCCCCGGTCCTGGTCGAGCAGCGTGATCAGCTCACCGTCGCGGCCGGTCCTGGCCGGAATGCGGGAGGCCTGGATCTCCATCAGCGCGACGAGCCCGTGCGCCTCGGGCTCGCCGGGCGCGAGCGCGGCGAGCATGCGGCCAAGGCGCATCGCCTCCTCGCACAGCTCCGCCCGGGTCCAGGTCTGGCCCGAGGTAGCCGCGTAGCCCTCGTTGAAGATCAGGTACACGACCTCGAGCACGGACGCGAGCCGCGCGGCAAGCTCGGCGCCGGCCGGCACCTCGAAGGGCACCCCGGCGTCCGCGAGCGCCTTCTTCGCGCGGGTGACGCGCGCCGCCATCGTCGGCGTCGGGACGAGGAAGGCGCGCGCGACCTGTTCGGTGGACAGGCCGCCGACCAGCTTCAGCGTGAGGGCCACCCGCGCGTCACGGGACAGCGACGGATGGCACGCGGTGAAGATAAGCCGGAGCACGTCATCCTCGACATGCTCGTCGAGCTCGATCTCGTCCATGGGGGTGTGCGCCTGCGCGAGCTCGCGGCCGATCTCGGCGACCTTGCGCTCGAGGCTGACCTGCCGTCGCACGCCGTCGACGTGGCGACGGCGCGCGACGGCGGTCAGCCAGGCGCCAGGGTTGTCAGGCACGCCGGACGACGGCCACTGCTCCAGGGCCGCGACAAGGGCGTCCTGGGCGAGGTCCTCGGCCAGGCCGACGTCGCCGACCGTGCGGGCGAGCCCGGCGATCAGCCGCGCGGACTCGATCCGCCAGATCGCCTCGGCCATCCGGTGCGGACCCCGGTCCGCCGCGTCCGCCGCGTCCGCCAATGCCGCCTACCGCTCTGCGGTCCGCGCGCGCAGCCGGCCCTCGGCGTCGAGGACCTCCTGCGGCAACTGCCCCTCGAAGTCCGCCGCCTCGTGGATGCGCCGCAGTTCGACGCTGGTGTCCTTGAACGGCGCCCGCTTGAGCCACTGCACGGCCTCCTCCATCGAGGACACCTGCCAGATCCAGAACCCGCCGACGAGTTCCTTCGCCTCCGCGAACGGCCCGTCGATGACCCGGCTGCCGCCATCGGCGGCGAACGCGACGCGCTTGCCCTCCGCCGTCGGCGCGAGGCCCTCCCCGGCCAGCATGATCCCGGCCTTGACCAGTTCCTCGTTGTACGTGCCCATCGCCGCGAACTCGTCGGCGTGATCGGCGTAATTGCCGCGCTCGCTGTCTTCGGTGGCCTTGACCAGCACCATTACACGCATCTTGGTCTCCTTCGCAGTCCGCCGGACGTTCCGGCTCACAGGTGCGTCGAACGGCGCGGACTGGATTCGACACGGGTCAGGAAGTTTCTATCTACCGTATCCCGAACGAACGGTGGCGACTCCCATGGCCTGCCCTGCTCGGCGCGCGCCCAGTCCTGCGCTGCCGCGGACGCCATGCGCGGGCTAGCCGCCAGCGCGAGGGCGCGCGGCTCGTCCCGCACCGTTGGACGAGCCTTAAGGCCGCTGGCCAGCAGATCCCATCGGGGCGGATCTGCTGGCCAGCTCGCTCGTCGGTAGAAGCACCCGCCGCGGCGGAACACGTCTGCCTCCTTGGCGTAAGCGCGGCGCCCGCAACGTCCCCGTGAAGGTCCGGGACGGAGGCGCGGGACCGGCGCGGGCCGGCCGAAGAACGCGCGGGGCCGGTTAGCGAAAGCCTCGCGAGTCCAGCCAGGCGGTCGCGCGGCGCGGCGACGCGCGCGATAGCCAGGCGTCCTGCACGACCTCGGCCAGTTCGCCGTAGCTGAGTTCGCCGAGGCGCGAGCCACGGATGAGCACCGACGGGTGGCCGTCGAAGTGCGGTGTCGTGAAGAACGGTGAGTGGGGATCGTCGGCGAGCGCGTGCTTGTCGGCGTCTGACGCCACCCAGAACATGATCACGTCGCCGTACCGCTCGCCGGTCACCGGGTCGGCAGCGTCCGGGCGCGGCGTGCGGAAGAAGATGAAGGACCTGCCGCCGACCTGGTAAATGAGATTGCCCGCCGGACCGCGCTCACAGGTGACGTGCGGCATCGCCTCCGCGAGGGCGTGCACGTCCTCAACCCGCGCCGGCCGGCCCGGATCCGCGCCCGAGTCCATGGCAGGAGCATAGGCCCAGCCGGCCCGTGCCGCCGCCAGCCCGTCGCCCGCGACGCTTGCGAGCCGGCGGTGTCTTGTCCCACCTCACTCCCGCGGGCATTGTCCGCGGCATAGCAGGTAGCGCGCCCGGTACCAGGGAGAACACCTTGGGCACGTTCAGGCGTCGGAGGCGCGAGGACCGCTTCCCGGAGGGGACCTGAAGTACGGCGCGCGGATTATGGATACCGGTCCCGGAGGCTGATAGAACGGAGCCCGCAGGCCGAAACGGACACGAACGCGGGAGGAGCGACGATGTCGCTGGAAATCAAGCGGCTGCACCTGGCCAAGCTGAGCCCGCCCGGCGGCGAGCGGGGCCAGTGGCCGGTTCACGGCTTCGTGGTCACGCACCCGGGCGGCGCGGTCCTTGTCGATACCGGCGTGGGCGGCCCGGAGGACCTGCTCAGCGACTGGCGCGTGGTCAACGTCTCGGCGGCCGACGCCCTGGCCGGGCTGGACATGTCTCCCGCCGACATCTCGCTCGTGATCAACACCCACCTGCACTTCGACCACTGCGGCCAGAACGCCGTGTTCAGGCACGCCCCCTTCTACGTCCAGCGGGCCGAACTCGACCGCGCCCGCCGCGAGTCGCCCGCGCTTTCCGGCTGGTTCGACTTCATGGGCGCCCGTTTCGAACTGCTCGACGGCGACACGGAGATACTGCCTGGCCTGTCGGTGATCGCGACCCCCGGCCACACCGCCGGCCACCAGTGCGTCGTGGTCAAGGTCGGCGACGGCCCGCCAGACCTGCTGATCGGGGACGCCGCCTACACCCCGCGCGAGTACACCGGCCCGCTGGACCAGAAGCTCCCGCCCGGCCAGGCCGCCGATCGAGCATCGTGGGAAACCTCGATCGGGCGCGTCCGGTCGATGACCCCCTCCAGGGTGCACTTCTGCCATCACACCGACGTTGCGCACGAATGACCGGTCTAAGCGCTGCGCGGTGCCGCGCGGGCCTCGGTGCCCGGAGTTACCATGGCGATGAACGAACCATCACACCGCGGCCCAGGACACCCAACCGGAATCTGGTCCAATGCCCGCGCACAACGTGCGCGGGCAGCTGAGCTGGCAGGGTGGCCGTGTCTGAGCAGATCCATTCTTCGGCGATGAGCCCGTCGGCGATGCGGTAGAACTCGTGGCTGACGTACTCGATGGTGCGGCCGGCGTTGAATGCCTGGAATCCGGCGCGCACCAGCTCGGCGTTCATGGCGGGCGAGGTCGGGCCAGCGCGTCCCCCACTTCGTCCAGGCTCAGGCCCAGCTCGGTGAGGCGCCGGACACGGGCCGGCTCAACGGCGTCCCGCAGCGAGTACTCGCGATAGGTTATCCCGCGCGGGTGGTGGGCGGTCCGTGGCTGTGCAGGGTCTGGCCGTCGGGTGAGCGGGCTTGGGTGGTGCCGTCGGGGTGCAGGGTGAGGGTCCAGCCGAGCCGGTGGACGCAGACCTCGTGGTGGTAGGGGCAGAGGAGCAGGAGGTCTTTGAGCCGGGTGCGGCCGCCGCGGGAGCGGTAGACGAGGTGGTGGATGTGGCAGGCGGCGGGGGGTTTGCCGCAGCCGCCGGGCCATGCGCAGTGCCTGTCGCGGAGGATGACGGCGCGTCGCAGGTGCTCGGGTATGCCCTTGACCTGGCCGGCGTCCAGGGGCAGGGGTTTGCCGGTCCAGGGGGCGGCGAGGGTGCGGGTGCGGAGCCAGGCGGCGAGGCCGCCGGGTCCGGACATGGCGTCGGCGGCGAAGGCGAGCATGGCGGCGCGCAGTTGCGCTTTCTGCTCGGCGCCTGGCGGGGCGGGCGGGGTGCAGGTGCAGCGGCCGCAGGTGCAGCCGCAGGGCTCGCGGTGGCCGAGGCCGCAGGCGTCGAGCCACACGCCGGTCATCTGGTCCAGGGCCTGCCAGTCGACGCTGCCGGTGGTGACGGGGGCGGTGAGGGCGTCGCAGGCGGCGGCCGCGGCGGCGGGCCCGGTCAGCCAGGCGCCCTGGCCGGGGCCGGCGGCCTGGGCGGTGATCCAGTGCTGTTCGGCGGCGGAGGCGCCGGGCTCGCGGCGCAGCGCCGCGAAGTCGATCAGCACCTGCGCCAGGGTCGCCTGCCCGGCCGCGTCGGGCAGCATTCCGGCCCTGATGAGGCGGGTCAGGGCCTCGGCGAGGGCGTCGTGGTGGCGCTGGCCGGCGCTGCGGTGGTCCTGCGGGCCGAGGTGCTTGCCGAGGGAGGCGAAGATGGCCTGCAGCGCGGCGGCGCACCCGGCGGTCAGGTCCCCGTCCAGCCGGCCCACCCCGTCCAGCGTCGTCTCCAGCCGCAGGTACCGGTCCTGGTACCCATCCTGGTCCCCGCCGTCACGGTTGCCGCCGTCCGGGCCGTCACCGTCGCCGTCGCCGTCGCCGGGATTGGGACGCTGCGCCTTCCACGTCTCCTCGATCGTGCGGGCCAGCATCTGCAGGTCCGGCAGGGACAGGCCGCCCGCGGCGGCATCGAGCAGGATCTGATCGGCCTCGTCCCGCTTGGCGCCGGGGAGCTTATCGGTCCACCCGGCGATCTCCCTGGCCCAGGACTCCGAGATGTCCCCGGCCGCCATCACCGCCGCGATCCGCCCGTGCCGGGCCAGGCGCCTGCGCCAGCCCACCGCCGCCCCCGCCGCCCCCCGGGACATACGGTTCCTGTGCACCAGCCACGCCCGCGCCGACCCGTGCCCGTCCGGCTCAAACCCGCACTGGGCGGTGAACGCGGAAAGGACCGCGGCGCCCGCCGCGGTCAGCCTCGCCTGCGCCCGCCCGAACTGAGCCAGCATCTGCCCGTGCACCGCCGTCCCCGAAGACGCCCAATCGGTGCCGGCCAGGTGATCCAGCGACGCGCCCAGCATCGCCGCCGCCTCCGCCGGGCCGGCGAACACCGCTTCCGGCATCGGGATCACCTCCGCCCCGGGGGGTCAAGGACACTTCGACATGTATCGATGATACCAGCGCCCACCGCGCATTTCAAGTCATGTGACATGATCATCTGTTCGATAATCCTGCGTTGCCAGGAGTGCCTGTCGCGGCGGGTGTGACGGCCACGACCGGCCGAAGCCGCCCGCCCGCCAGCCCCGGCGTGAACCGTGCCAGCACCACCGCGGCCGGCTGCCGCGACCGGCCGGGGCGAACCCGGCCTGTCAAGGCACTAGCTGATGGGAGGAGCTACTGGGAAGACGGCAGGCTAGCCGGCGTTCAGGCCAGGGCACGGACCCCAATGCCTCGCAGCACCTGCCGCTCATCGGCCTTGGCGCCGGTCAACGCGAACCCTGACGAACCCCAGTAGCGCCTGCCTTACCGCCAAGGGTGAGCAGCTCCGCGTCGCTGAGCCGCGGGGTGATGGCTGCCGGACGCCACGGGGCCCGCTCCGGGCAGCACTTCGCCCTCTTTGGCTACCGGATGTGCGGGGCACCTTGTGAGCTGCGCCTTCACGTCCCGCATATATCAGCGGGTGACTCGCGGGCAGGTTTTACTCAATCGGCTGCCTGGCGACCGCTGGCGGCTCACGCCCGGCGAATAGCCAGCCGCCTATCGCGGCTACCAGCGGCAGCCCGATCAGCAGGATCACGATGTCGGTCATTGGCACGCCGCCTGCCGTGGCGGTCAGGCCGCTGTGCGTCCAGGCCATCCCGGCGATCACCGCGCCGGCCATGCCGAGGATGGCGCCGAGCAGGCCGAGCGCGGCGGCGGTCGCGGCGGTGATCGTCCGCCGGGTCGTGCCGCTGGCGCCGGTCGCGGTGAGCGTGCGCAGGTCCGGCGCGGTCTCGCTGCGGATCAGGCCGACGGACATGGCCAGCACGCTGAGCGCGATCACGATGCCCAGCACGGTGGCCCCGTCGGCGAAGTCGCTGAGGCTCGGGTTATAGGTTTCGGTCTCGACCGTCACCTCGTAGCCGCGCGCCATCTGCCGCGCGGCGTTGATTTGCGTGGCGGTGAGCGGGGCGGGGGCCTGGATCAGCCACGCGAACAGCTGACCCTGCTGCAGGTGGTATTTGCTCGCCGCGTACTCGGTAATCACCGTATTAGGCGCGGAGGTGCCGCTGGGCAGGCTGCTGGTCGTCTGGATCGCGGGGTTGGCCAGGCAGTCGTTGCTCAGCGTGCAGGGCGGACCGCCGTGACTACCGGGCCTGGACGGGTTTCCGTTGCAGGTTCCGCTGCAGCCGCTTCCCCAGATCATCTCCAGGTGCGGCAGGCCCGCCAGCCCTGGCCGCATGGTGAGGATGTCGGTGCCGGGAGCGATCTGGCTGGCCTTGATCCCGTACGTGGCGAGCAACTGCGGGGTGGCCACGTACGCGTTGCCAGAGAAATTCTGATGGGTCGGCGTGCCCACCTGGTACGGCACGGCGCCATCGATGTCCAGTGGCACCACGGACGCGTGCAGGCTGGCGGCGAGACTATTCACCTTCCCACTCAGGGTGGCGATCTGGGCGTTGCTGAGCGGTATCGACTGTCCGACACCCGGGCTCGCCTGCGTGGGGACAATCAGCTGGCTGCTGGACAGGTTGGGGCCGATCCAGTCGAGCGGGTTGTCGAACTTGATGCTGGCGGCGATGCAGAGTCCCATGGCCAGGAACACGGCGAACGTGACCGCGGCCAGCGCGGCGCCGGACCGGGCGCGGTAGCGGACCAGGTCGCGCAGCGCGATCCGGATCCCGACCGGTACCCGCGGGCCCGCCCCGGCGGCCAGCACGCTGATGGCCAGCGGAGCGAGCAGGCAGATCCCGGTGATGGTGACGACCAGGCCGGCCAGGAGCACGAGCGGCTTCGCGTTCGGGCCGTTGCCCCCGCCCACTGCATTCAGGCCGCCGCTCAACGCCAGGCAGGTGAGGCCGCCCGCGAACACGATGACGCCGGGCAGGGCGGACCGGTGCGCCGCCTTCGGCGGCGTCGGGCGGCCTGACAGCGCGGCCACCACCGGCACCTGGGCCATCGTCTTGGCCGGGCGGCGGGCCGCCAGCGCCGAAGTCGCGATCGCGAACAGGGCCCCGATGGCGAACGCCCACCACGGCAGGTGCGCCGCGTCCACCACGTGGCCGGTATCCCGCTGCAGCGTCGGCGCGTAGGCGACCCAGGCGGCGAGGCCGAGCACCGCCCCGGCCAGCGCGCCGACCACACCGGTTACCAGCCCGTTGGCGACCATGACCAGACGGAGGTTGCGTTCGGTCGCGCCGATCGCGCTGAGCATGCCGAGGGCACGGAGCCGGCGCTGGGCCAGCACGGAGAAGCTGGCTACCGACAGCAGGCCGGTGAACGCCAGGCCGAGTACCTCCACCAGCAGGACGGCCACCGCCGGCGAGACCCCGCTCGTGAAGCCATTGGGGAGGGTCACGGTTGCCGCCGGGACGCCGGGCAGCGTCCCGCCGGCGTTATTGATCGCCGACGCCGCGGACGGGCCGAGCAGCAAGATCACCTGGCTGGGGTGGGTGATCTGGCCCGGAGCGACCAGCGCGAACTCGCCGGCCAGGTTGCTCGGGTTCTGCACGATGCCGGTTACTCGCCAGGCCGTGCCGCCAGCATGCCAAGTGCCGCCCACGTGCACGCCGGAGCGGTCGGCGACCTGGCTGGTCAGCGCGACCTGGCCGGGGCCGGCCGGGTATGTGCCGCTGACCAGGCCGATCAGCGGGGAGTTGTAGCGCCCGTGCGGATTTTCCGCGCGAAGCTGCACAGACTGTCTGGTGCCAGTCGTGACGTTCTGACTCTCAATGACATCAGCCGGGCCCCAGCGGCCGGCAATAGCGGCGGTTAGGTTCGGGTCAGCGCCCGGCAGCGTCGCCATGGCAGATGCGGTGCCGAACGTCGCGTAGGTCGAGTTCGGGAGCTGAGAGTTCGTGACGACGCTGGTGCCCCAGATCGTCGCCGCGACCGCCACGGTGAGCAGGCCGAGCACGAGCAGCTGCTGGCGCCATTCGCGGCGGAACAGCCGCAAGCCCCAGCGGAACACCGCGCGGCGGGCGACGATGCCGCCGCCCGGACCCGCGTCCAGGTCGGGAGGCTCGCGCAGGGCGGAGCTCACCGGGTCTCCTTGGGGATGAGGAGGGATTCGGGGCCGGGCGGCCGGGTCGTCGTGCCGGTCATCCGCCCATCGCGCAGCAGCACGACCCGGTCGGCCCAGGCGGCCAGCTGCGCGTCGTGGGTCACTACCACCGCGGCGACGCCCCGCTGGCATGCCTCGTGCAGCAGCCGCATCACCTCGCCGGCGTTCACCGAGTCCAGCGCGCCGGACGGCTCGTCGGCCAGCAGCAGCCGGCGGTCCCCCACCACGGCGCGGGCGATCGCTACCCGCTGCCGCTCGCCGCCGGACAGCTGGTCGGGGAACCGGCCCGCCCGGCCGGCCACCCCGAGCGCGGCCAGCGCGGCCAGCCCGGCCGCGCGTGCCTTCGGCACCGGGACGCCGTCCAGTTCCAGCGGCAAGGCGGCGTTCTCGGCGGCGGTCAGCCCGGGCAGCAGGTTGAAATCCTGGAACACGTACCCGATCACCCGGCGCCGCAGCCGGGCCTTGCGGCCCCGCGGCATCCCCGCCAGCGCCATGCCGCAGACCAGCACCTGCCCGCTGGTGGGTTCCTCCAGGCTCCCGGCGATGGTCAGCAGCGTGGACTTGCCTGACCCGCTCGGCCCCATCACCGCCACCATCTCCCCGGCCGGCACCGACAGGTCGACCCCGGCAAGCGCGTGCACCGCGGCGGGCTCCTGGCCGTAGGTCTTGGACACGCCGCGCAGCTCCAGCACGCTCGCCGCGCTGCTGCCCTGTCCTGGCCGGCTCATCGCCTGGCCCCCAGCCGGCGAAGCTGCGGAACCAGGGCGGAAGCGGGCCGGGGCGGGGCGGCGGCAGCCCGCGCCAGCCGCACTTCCGCGGCGTCCAGCCAGCGGATCACCGCGTCCAGCCGGAACAGCTCGGCATCGACCACTAGCGCCAGGCTCAGGTCATCGCGGGCCTCGCCCTCCTTCAGCCGCGTCCACTGCTGCATCAGCTCAAGCAGATACACGCGGTGCGCCTGGATCACCTCATGCGCGTGGGTGCCCGGCACCCGCGCCGCCACCAGCACCTTCATCCCCAGCTCGTCGCGGGGCGGGCAGGTCAGGTCCGGCGGCGTGCGCAGCCAGTCGGCCAGCGCCTCCTCGCCGCGGTGCGTGATCCGGTACCGCTTCTGCGGCCCGTCCTGGCCGGTGCCGTGGGATTCGGCCAGCCCGTCGCGCTGCAGCCGGTCCAGCGTCTTGTACACCTGGCCGACGTTCAGCGGCCACACCTCGCCAGTCCCGGACTCGAACTCCTCGCGCAGCTGCAGCCCGTACTTCGGCCCCTCCGACAGCAGCGCCAGCAGCACGTGCGGAACGCTCACGACCTCACCATGCCTGACATCATGTCCGGCATAATACCTGGCATACTCACGTCAGGGCAACGCCGGCTTCGCACAGCCGGATGCACGAACGCTTGATCGAACCCTTGGATAGGTCGTCTAGTCGCGCTCCCAGATGTGCTCCATCACGATCACGCCCGTCGTGTCCGGCTCCAGCGCGTCGAAGATATGCGGAACGTCCCCGGGGTAGAGGACGTAGTCGCCGGGCAGTAGCTCGACCGCTTCGCCCGCCGGCCCGGCGAGCACTCGCCCGGTGCTGAGCACCAGGTGTTCCATCGTTCCCGGCATGTGCGGCTGCGACGAACGCGGCGGACCGGGCTGCGCGCATACCCGGTAGATGTCGCGGCGCGCGCCTGGCGGGCACGACGCGAGCATGGTGGCCTCGTAGTCGGACCGTTCGGCGTGCAGCGCCGGCCCCTCCCCCGCGCGGATCACCTGGACCCCGCGCCTTGGCGGGTCGACCAGGCGGGCGAACGGAACCCCGAGCGCGACGCCGAGCGCCCAGATCGTTTCCACGCTCGGGTTTCCCGTGCCGCCCTCCAGCTGGGACAGGGTCGACTTGGCGATTCCGGCACGGCGGGCGAGCTCGGTCAGCGACAGGCCAGCCCGGGCTCGCTCCCGGCGCAGCGACGCCGCGATGAACGAGACGACGCTCGCCGCCGCATCCGCCATGCGTTCACTCCAGACTCCGGATGTTCGGTTTGACGAACATGATGCCTTCGTTCATTATAGTGAACATGCGGGTTCCATGGCGAACACCGGATCGCGAACTGCACCGTGACGTGGCGCTCGTCTGCCTGGCCGACGGGATCGTGGGCGTGTCGTTCGGCGCCACGGCGGTAGCCGGAGGGCTGCCCGGCTGGCTGCCCGTCGTCATGTCGCTGTTCGTCTTCGCCGGCGGAGCCCAGTTCGCCGCGGTCGGCGTGGCGCTCGCCGGCGGCAGCCCGTTCGCGGCCGTCGCCGCCGGCGCCATGCTGAACACCCGGCTGCTGCCCTACGGCCTCGCCGTCGCCGACGTTACCGCGGGCGGCTGGCGGGCCCGCCTGTTCGGCGCCCAGGTGACGACGGACGAGTCGGTCGCGTTCGCGCTGCGCGCCCACGGCCCCGCGCGGCGCCGGAAGGCATTCTGGACCTGCGGGGTGGCCCTGTTCACCGCGTGGAACGTAGCCGTGCTGCTCGGCGTGCTGGCCGGATCGGTGATCAAGAACACCGCGGCGTTCGGCCTCGATGCCACGTTCCCCGCGGTGATGCTGGCCCTCGCGCTGCCCACGCTGGCCGACCGCCGCACCGCCGCCGCCGCGGGGACCGGCGCGGCCGCCGCGGTCGCGTGACCCCGGTCCTGCCCGCCGGCCTGCCCGTGCTGGCCGCCCTCGGCGGCCTGGCCTGCATGTGGCGACGGCGCTGATGCCGCTGCTCGCCGTCGTCGCGCTGGCCGGGCTGACCTACGCGTTCCGGATCGCCGGCCCGCTGCTGCGGGACCGCGTCACCGTCCCGCCCGCCGCCGAACGGCTGCTCACAAGCGCCGCGGCGGTCCTGCTCCTCGCGCTGGCCGCGACCAGCGCGCTCACCCAGGACGGCGGCTTCGCGGGCTGGGCCCGCCCCGCCGGCGTGCTCACCGCGGGAATCCTCGCCGCGCGTCGCGCCCCGTTCCCCGTCGTGGTGCTCGCCGCCGCCTTGGTGGCGGCCGTGCTCCGCCGCGCCGGAGTCCGGTGACGGCAGGCCGCTCCCGGCTGCCGCGCTATTTCCGCCGGGTCACGGCTCGTGGGCGCTAGCGGTCGTCGCTGAGGACCGGCTCGGGGAGCGTGCCGGCGTTGTGCTCGAGCAGGCGCCAGCGGCCGTGGCGGGAGCCGAGCACCGACCATGAGCAGTTGGACAGCGGGCCGAGCACGCCGAACACCTGGTCGCCGAGGCCGAGCATCCGCGCCATCCCCAGGCGCAGCGCGGCGCCGTGGCTGACCACCACGGCGAGGCCGTCGTCCCCGATGGTGGCGGCGATGCGGTGCAGGGCGGCGCCCACCCGGTCGGCGACCGCCGCCGAGGACTCGCCGTCCGGCGGGTTCCAGCTGGCGCGCTCGACGGGGAACCGCTCCGCGATCTGGCTGTCGGTGAGCCCCTCCCAGGAGCCGCCCGACCGCTCCCGCAGGTCCTTGTCCAAGGTCACGGCGAGGCCGGTGAGCCGGGCCAGCGGCGCGGCCGTGCTCGCCGCGCGGCTCAGGTCGGAGGAGAAGATCGCGTCAGGCCGCAGGGTCGCCAGGCGGCTCGCGGCGCTCGCGGCCTGAGCCTCGCCCGTGTCGTCGAGCGGTATGTCCGTCTGCCCCTGGAACCTGCTTTCGGCATTCCAGATCGTCTGCCCGTGCCGCCACAGCACGAGCCGCTTGCGCTCGCTCAGCGTGACTCCCCCGGCTTGCCCGCGCCTACCCGGCCGGCCGCGGCCGCCTCGGGCAGCGGGATCTGCGGGCAGTCCTTCCAGAGCCGCTCGAGCGCGTAGTACACGCGCTCCTCCTTGTTCTGCACGTGGACGACGATGTCCAGATAGTCGAGGAGCACCCAGCGGCCCTCGCGCTCGCCCTCGCGGCGGACCAGGCTGGCGCCGGCCTGCCGCATCCGAAGCTCCACCTCGTCGATGATCGAGCGCACCTGCCGGTCGTTGGCTCCCGAGCAGAGCAGGAACGCGTCGGTGATCGCAAGCTGCTCGCTCACGTCGTAGGCGACGATGTCCTGGGCGAGCTTGTCCGCGGCGGCAAGCGCGGCGATCTCGGTGAGCTCGATGGCCCTTGGCGTGGCTGTCACGTGTCTGGCTCGGCCTCCTTGGTAGGGGTGGTTACTGATAGCCTCTCATGACCTGATGTACAGGCGCCGCTTGGCGATGTACTGCACCACGCCGTCCGGCACCAGGTACCATACCGGCTCGCCGACGGCGACCCGGTTCCTGCACTCGCTCGAGGAGATCGCCAGCGCCGGGATCTCGACCAGGGACACCTTGCCCTCGGGCAGCCCCGCGCCCGTCAGCCGGTGCCCCGGCCTCGTGCAGCCGACGAAGTGCGCGAGCGAGAAAAGCGCGTCGACGTCATGCCACGTCAAGATGTTCGCGAGCGCGTCGGCACCGGTGATGAAGTACAGGTCGGTGTCCGGTCCGTTGGCGGCGCGCAGGTCGCGGAGCGTGTCGATCGTGTAGGTGGGGCCTGGCCGGTCGATGTCGACGCGGCTGACGCTGAACCGGGGGTTGGAGGCGGTCGCGATCACTGTCATCAGGTACCGGTCCTCGGCCGGCGACACGGCGCGGCCGTCCTTCTGGTACGGCTCCCCGGTGGGCACGAAAACCACCTCGTCGAGCGCGAAGATGTGGGCCACCTCGCTGCCGGCCACGAGGTGCCCATGATGGACGGGGTCGAACGTGCCGCCCATCACTCCGATGCGCTTGCGCCCGTTAATCAACGGCCATCTCCCTCCCGCGCGGTACCGAGATCGTATAGGGCGCGCTGGCCGGAAATTGTTCCTGCTCCTCTGGCGAGTTAAGCCTCCAGGATGATGCGAGCATCTCGCGTGGCGGACTACGATCAAGATATGACTTCAGTTCCCGATCGCGCACGTGTCCGGCTCACCGGCATCAGCTCCCGCGCCTACGAACACCCGGCGGACCGCTCCGCGCTGGTCGCGCTGCGCAAGCTGAGCGGGTTCGACGTCCTGCTGGCCAAGCTGTTCGGCCTCTTCAACGAGCGAGCGCTTCGCCTGACGTACCTGGCGGGCGCGGTCAAGGTCTCCGAGCGCCAGTTCCCGCACATCCACGCGCTCGTGCGGGACGGCTCCTACATCCTCGACCTGCCCGACGTGCCCGAGGTGTACGTCATGCAGAGCCCGCTGGTGAACGCGATGGCGATCGGCCGGGACAAGCCGTTCGTCGTGATCACCACCGGCATGATCAACCTGCACGACGAAGAGGAACTGCGCTGGGTCATCGGCCACGAGCTCGGCCACATCCTGTCCGGGCACGCGGTCTACCGCACGATGCTGCTGTTCCTGATCCAGCTCTCGCTGCGGATCGCCTGGATGCCGATCGGGTACATCGGCCTGCGGGCCATCATCTGGGGCCTGGAGGAGTGGTTCCGCAAGTCCGAGCTGTCCTGCGACCGGGCCGGCCTGCTCGCGGGCCAGGACGTTGACGCCGCGCGCCGCGCGCTGATGAAGCTGGCCGGCGGCGCGCAGCTGTCCGAGCTCAACCCGGACGCCTTCCGCGAGCAGGCGCACGAGTACGACGCCGTGCCCGACCTGCGGGACAGCGTGCTCAAGCTGATGCAGCTGACCGGAAACACCCACCCGTTCGCCGTGGTCAGGTTCTCCGAGCTCGACCGCTGGGCGGTGCACGGCGATTACGAGCGGATCCTCGGCGGCGACTACCTCCGCCGCAGCACCGACCGGGACGCGTCCGTCGCCGACGAGGTCAAGAACGCCGCCAAGTCCTACCAGGAGTCGTGGAGCCGTTCCGAGGACCCGCTCGCGGGCATCCTCCGCGGCGTCGCCGGGACCGCCGTGAGCACCGCGGGCAGCCTGTTCGACCGGTTCACCGGCGGTCGCGGCGGCGGTGGCTCGGGTGGCTCGGGCAGCTCGGGCAGGGACAGGAACGACGACAACTAGCCGATCCCGCGGGACTACAGGATCACCAGGTCGTCGCGGTGGATGACCTCGCGTTCGTACTCCTGGCCTAGCTTGCTCGCGAGCCAGCGGGTCGATCTGCCCATGAGCCCAGGGATCTCCCTGGCGTCGTAGTTCACAAGGCCGCGCGCGACGACCGTGCCGTTCTCGGCGAGCAGGTCTACCGGGTCGCCCGCGTCGAACGCCCCGTCCACGCCGATGATGCCGGCCGGGAGCAGCGAGGCTCGGCGGCCGATGACCGCGGCCACCGCGCCCTGGTCGAGCCGCAGGCTGCCCCGGGCGACCGCGGCGTGCGCCAGCCACAGCAGCCGGGTCCTGGGGCGCTGACCTGTCGGCGCGAAATAGGTGCCCACCGGCTCGCCGGCGAGCGCCTCCGCCGCGGCGGAGGCCGCCGTGACCACCGCCGGTATGCCCGCGGCAGTCGCGATCGCCGCGGACTCAAGCTTGGTGGACATCCCGCCGGTGCCCACTCCCTGGCCGCCGCGGCCTGCCCTGACGCCTTCGAGGTCGGCCGGCCCGCGCACGACCTCGATCCGGCGGGCGCCGCCGCGGCGCGGGTCCCCGTCGTACAGGCCGTCCACGTCGGAAAGCAGGATCAGCGCGCTGGCCCTGGTCACGTGCGCCACCAGCGCCGCGAGCCGGTCGTTGTCGCCGAACCGGATCTCGTCCGTCGCCACCGTGTCGTTCTCGTTGATCACCGGGACCACGCCGAGGTCGAGCAGCCGGTCCAGGGTGCGCTGCGCGTTCCTGTAATGGCCGCGGCGCATCAGGTCGTCCGCGGTGAGCAGCACCTGCCCGGTGCCGATGCCGTGCCTGGCGAACGCGGCGGCGTACCTGGCGATGAGCAGCCCCTGCCCGACACTGGCCGCCGCCTGCTGGGTGGCGAGGTCGCGCGGGCGCCGCCGCAGTCCGAGCGGCGCCAGCCCAGCCGCGATCGCGCCGGATGAGACGAGCAGCACCTGGCGGCCGGCGCGGACCCGGCCGGCCAGCGCGGCCGCCAGTTCCGCGATCCGCGCGTCCGCGATCGCGCCGCCGGGGGTCGTCAGGGACGACGACCCGATCTTGACGACGGTCCGCGCCGCGCCGGCGATGTCGGGGCGTCCGGCGCCGGACCGGGTGATGCCCGGGGACGCGGTGCCGCGCGGCACGGTGCCCGGGGACGCGGTTTGCGCGGACGCGGTTTGCGAGACGGTGTGCGAGGGCTCGTCCGCAGGTACCTGGCCGGGCGCCGCACCGGACGCGGCCGCTTCCCGGCGGACGGCCTCGCTCACCGTTCGAGCCGCCAGTCGGTGCCGCGAGGGCCGCTGACGTGGCCGCTGCCCGTGGGCAGCGTCGGGTCCCAGTCGAAGACCACCGCGTCGTCTACGTCTCCGATCAGCACGGTGTCGCCCGGCTCGGCGCCCGCCTTGGCGAGCGCCTGTTCGACGCCGAGGCGGGCCAGCCGGTCCGCGAGATAGCCGATCGCCTCGTCGTTGGCGAAGTCCGTCTGCCGCACCCAGCGGGCCGGCTTCTCCCCGCGTATCAGGTAGTCGCCGTCGGGCGTGCGCACGACCTCGAAACCGGGCTCGCTGACCGCGGCCGGGCGGATCACCACCCGGGCAGGCTCGGGCTCCGGCTGCTGCGCCCGGGCCCGCGCCACCAGTTCCGCCATCGCGAACTTCAGTTCGCGCAGCCCTTCGGTGGTCGCGGCGGAGATCTCGTGCACGGGGAGCCCGCGCCCGGTCAGTTCCGCCTTGACGAGGTCCGCGAGTTCGCGTGCCTCGGGCACGTCGATCTTGTTCAGCGCCACGAGCCGGGGCCGGTCCTGCAGGCTCACGGCGCCGGCGGCGCCGCTCGCCAGGCCAGCGCCGACCATGCCCTCGTACGCCGCCAGTTCGGCCTCGATGGTGTCCAGGTCGGAAACCGGGTCACGGCCCGGGTCGGCGGTCGCGCAGTCGAGCACGTGCACCAGCGCCGAGCAGCGCTCGACGTGCCGCAGGAAGTCGTGGCCGAGGCCCTTGCCCTGGCTCGCGCCCGGAATCAGGCCGGGCACGTCCGCGACGACGAACTGCACCTCGCCGGCCTCGGCGACGCCGAGGTTGGGGATCAGGGTCGTGAAGGGGTAGTCCGCGATCTTCGGCCGGGCGGCGGAGATGGCGGCGACCAGCGACGACTTCCCCGCGTTGGGGAAGCCGACGAGGCCGATGTCGGCCACCGTCTTCAGCTCGAGGGTGAGCTCGCGATCCTGCCCCGGCTCCCCCTTGAGCGCGAACCCTGGCGCCTTGCGGCGCGGCGACGCAAGCGCCGCGTTGCCCAGGCCGCCGCGGCCGCCTGCCGCGGCGACGAAGCGCGTGCCGGTTCCCACCAGGTCCGCGAGGACCGTGCCGTCGCTGGAGAGAACCACGGTCCCGTTCGGAATCCTGACGATGAGATCGGCGCCGTCAGCCCCGTTGCGGTTCGAGCCGGCGCCCTGTTTCCCGTTTCCCGCCTTGCGGACGGGCCGGCGGTGGAAGTCGAGCAGCGTGGCCGTGCTCGGGTCCACCTCGAAGATCACGTCGCCGCCGCGGCCGCCGTTGCCGCCGTCCGGCCCGCCGAGCGGCTTGAACTTCTCGCGGTGGACCGAGGCGCAGCCGTTTCCGCCGTGGCCGGCCTGCGCCCGCAGCACGGCGTGATCAGCGAACTCGGCCATGATGAATCCCCTCTACATGCTAAAGGCGGGCCGGAAGACCGGCCCGCCTTCGCGTACCTTCGCGCTCCTGGCTAGGCCGTCTCGGACGGGCCCGGGGCGCTAGGGACGCTCGGGACGACGCTCACCGCGCGGCGACCACGGACACGGCCGAACTCCACAGCGCCCGTGACCAGCGCGAACAGCGTGTCGTCATCGCCACGGCCGACGCCGTTGCCGGGGTGGAAGTGCGTGCCGCGCTGCCGGACGATGATCTCGCCCGCGTTCACCCGCTGCCCGCCGTACCGCTTCACGCCAAGCCGCTGCGCGTTCGAGTCACGGCCGTTACGGCTCGATGACGCGCCCTTCTTGTGTGCCATGTTTACGCCCTTATTCCCTGTTGGCAGAAACCAGCCGGCTTACGCCTTCGCGATGCCGGTGATCCGGACCTGCGTGTACTTCTGCCGGTGCCCCTGACGGCGCTTGTAGCCCGTCTTGTTCCGGTAGTGGATCATGTTGATCTTCGGGCCGGCGGCCGGCCCGACGACCTCCGCGGTCACCTGGTATCCGGTTAGCTCCGCCGGATCGCTGATGACCGTGCCGTCGTCCACGACGAGCAGCGCGGGGAACGTGACGCTCGACCCGGTCTCGCCTTCCAGCTTGTCGACGGTGAGCACGTCATCGAGGGCGACCTTCTCCTGCCTGCCGCCGCAGCGCACAATCGCGTACACCCGAGAACTGCCTCTCCCTGTGAGCGTGCCCCTTGGACGTCGCGCCTATCACCTGCGTGGCGACTCGCGGCGGGCTCGCCATGAGCCTGGACATGCCATCTTACGTGCATGAAACGACCACAGATTACCTGCTGCGTGGCATCGAGCCCGCAGCATCCGGGTCGCTGGCGACCATCGTACCAGTTCCTTCCGGCCGACCGGACCGCCGACGGAGGGCTTTGGGCGCGCGTGCGGGCGCGGCTGCGGGTGCGGGGGGCTTTGGGCGCGCGTGCGGGGGGTGCCGCTCGGCCTTTTGCGGCCCGCGAGGCAGCGGCTCACCGCGGAGGCTTGTGCATGGCCCTCGGTTGAGCCGCTGGCTCGTGCCGCGTTCTGGGCCAGATGCGCATCCGCCCCGGGCGCGGCCTCGTCGTTTTCAACGTAGGCGCGTCGTGATCGCGGGTACTTTGACCAGCGATCACGCGCAAACCATCCTGATCTCAGCCTTCTGGCTGGCCGTCGGCCGCGGAGGGCGCGGCCCACGGCTCTGGTTCGGGGGCCGCCTCCGTCTGCTCCGGCGCCGTGATGCTGACGGAAGCGATCTCCTCCGCCGGGGCCTTCTCCACTGGAGTCACGTCCGCCACTGGAGTCACGTCCGCCGCCGGAGGCGCATCGTCGGCCGCCGGAGCGAGATCCGTGGGAGCGGTGTCCGTGACCGGGGCCGTGTCGGTGACCGGGGCCGTGTCGGTGACCGGGGCCGTGTCCGTGACCGGGGCCGTGTCCGTGACCGGGGCCGTGTCGGCGACCGGGGCCGTGTCGGCGACGGGAGCGGGGGGCTCCTGGGGGACGGTCACCATGGCTACGGGCGGGGGCTCTTCCGTGGTGACGGCCAGCCGTGCCATCGCGGAGCCCGCGCGCGTGCGGCGGGCGGGGGCCGCGGTCTGCGCGGGGGCCTCGCCCGGGACCGGCGTGACAGCCGCGGGCACGTCGTCCGCGACGGCGACGGGGGTCACGGCCGCAGGCGCGACGGCGACGGGGGTCACGGCCGCACGCGCCTCGGCGACCTCGACGAGCGAAGCGGAGGCGGTGCCGCCGTTCGTGCGCCCGCCGCGGCGGCCTCGCCTGCCGCGCTGCCTTTCGTCGTCCTGCCCGGGCCCGCCGGCACCGTCCTGGGCGGCACCGTCCTGCCCGGGCCCGCCGGCACCGTCCTGGGCGGAGCGGTCCCGTCCGGGACGGTCCGATCCGGCGCGATCTGGCGAGGGGCGGCCTTGGGCCGGCTGTCCGCTCAGGCCGTTGCCGGCGCCGTTGCCCGCGCCGGGACGGCGGGCGTGGCCGGCCGTCGCACGGTGCACCGTCTCCTGCTGGTCCAGCGCGACGATGACGCCGCGGCCGTTGCAGCACTCGCAGGGCTGGGAAAAGGCCTCGAGCAGGCCCGCGCCGACCCGCTTACGGGTCATCTGCACCAGGCCGAGCGAAGTGACCTCCGCGACCTGGTGCTTGGTACGGTCCCTGGCCAGGCACTCGAGCAGCCGGCGGAGCACGAGTTCCCTGTTGGACTCGAGCACCATGTCGATGAAGTCGATGACGACGATGCCGCCGACGTCGCGCAGCCGGAGCTGGCGGACGATCTCCTCGGCGGCCTCCAGGTTGTTTCGCGTGACGGTCTCTTCGAGGTTCCCGCCCTGCCCGGTGAACTTGCCGGTGTTCACGTCGACGACCGTCATCGCCTCGGTCCGGTCGATGACGAGCGAACCGCCGCTCGGCAGCCACACCTTGCGTTCCAGCGCCTTGGCGAGCTGCTCGTCGATGCGGTAGGCCATGAACACGTCGTCATCGGCGTCGGGCGAATCTTCCCAGCGGTCAAGCCGGTCGGCCAGGTGCGGCGCGACGTACCTGACGTATTCGTCGATCGTGTCCCAGCCGTCGTCACCGGAGACGATCAGCTTGCTGAAGTCCTCGTTGAAGACATCCCTGACCACCCGGATCGTCAGGTCGGGCTCACCGTACAGCATCGCCGGCGCGGTCGCGGTCTTCGCCTTCTTCTCGATGTTCTCCCACTGGGCGGCAAGCCGGGTGACGTCCCGGTCGAGTTCGGCCTCGGCGGCGCCCTCGGCCGCGGTGCGCACGATCACGCCGGCGTTCTCCGGGATCACCTTCTTGAGGATGTGCTTGAGCCGGTTCCGTTCCGTGTCGGGCAGCTTGCGGCTGATCCCGGTCATCGAAGCGCCGGGCACGTACACCAGGTACCGGCCAGGGAGGCTGACCTGGCTGGTGAGCCGCGCCCCCTTGTGGCCCACCGGGTCCTTCGTGACCTGCACGATCACCGACTGGCCCGCCTTGAGCGCGGACTCGATGCGCTTCGGCTGGCCCTCGAGCCCGCTGGCGTCGAAGTTGACCTCGCCGGCGTAGAGCACGGCGTTCCTGCCCTTGCCGATGTCGACGAACGCCGCCTCCATCGACGGCAGCACGTTCTGCACCTTGCCCAGGTACACGTTGCCGACATACGACTGGTGGGTCGTCCGGTTCACGTAGTGCTCGACGAGCACGCCGTCCTCGAGCACCGCGATCTGCGTGCGGTCGCCGCGCTGCCGCACGATCATCGTGCGCTCCACGGACTCCCTGCGGGCGAGGAACTCCGACTCGGTGATCACCGGCGGCCGGCGGCGGCCGGATTCGCGGCCCTCCCGCCTGCGCTGCTTCTTCGCCTCCAGGCGGGTGGAGCCCCTGATGGCCCGGACGTCGTCCGCCGGGCTGTGCGACTCCCGCACGTGCACCACGGTGTCCGGCGGGTCGTCGGGCGAGCTCATGTCCGCCTCCGCCAGACCGCGGCGCCGCTTGCGCCTGCGACGGCGGCTTGAGCTCGCGGCATCGGCCGGACCGGTGTCCGCGCCGTCGGCGTCATCCTCCGCCGCCTCGGCGTCGCCCGGCGCGACCGCGGTCTCGTCCGCGGCGACGCTGGCGTCCGCGGCGCCCTCGGACCGCCCGCGCCCCCGGGCACTGCGGCGCCGGCGGCGCCGGCTCGCGGGCCCC
>DAHVAN010000367.1 GCA_027314595.1 Actinomycetota bacterium
GTGGTGCCGGCAGCGCATGGGGCCAGCGGGACCCGGCCGGGCGGGCCGTGGTGCGCGCCGGACATCCAGGCCGGCAGCCGCCCGGGCACGCCCGCCCGCGAACGCGGGCGTGCGGGCCTGCCACACCGGACCAATAGGCCACCAGGATCACATGGTATGGGGCAATACCGTTTGCCTGCGCTGGTCGGCGTATGACTACCCGAAGTTGTCGGCAAGGGGGCTGAGTACTTCAACCTCGGCTACTACCAGCAGGTCCGTCTGGCCGCAGAAGCCGGAGCCGAGTGCCTGCATGCCGGCAGGAAGGCGATCGAGGCGAAGGTACTGCACGGCGGGCTGCCCCGTCCGCTCTGGCTGCTCGACCTGGCCGAAAACAGCCCGCATTGCCGCCAGGAACGGCTCATCCGCGAGCACAACGCGAGGCTGCTGGCCGAACTGGAGGCGGACAACCGGATCGTCGGCTGGATCGCTGATCGCGGCGAATGGGCCGTTTTCTGGTGACCTGTGAATAGATGCCGTCATACCACCCAGGAGCCAGGGTACGGTCATGCGCGGACATCGGCCCGGCTTGCGTCAGCTGGGGCATGGCGCAGGCGGAGGTTACGGACGTCGGGCAGGCAAACCGGGATGGACAACGCGACAAGGACCAGAACCGCTGCTCCGGCCAGTGGCCAGGTATACCCGAACTCCCTCGTGAGTGCCGGCCCAAGGGCATAACCGAGGGGCATCGCGCCCAGGGAGACGAGCCAGTCGTAGGCGGAGACGCGGGCCAGGACCTCAGCCGGGATCTCTTGCTGAACGGCGGTTTCCCATACCGGGTTGAGGAAGCCGAGGCACGCCATGGCAAGCCCGTACGCGACCACGACCGCCCAGGCTGGCGCGGCGACCGCGAACAAGATGAGCGGCATGGCGTAGCTCATCAGGGCAACGTTGCCGACGAGAACGGCCCTGCTTACCTTCGTCCTCCCGGCGATGAAGGCGCCCGTCAGGTAGCCGACCGCACTCGCCTCGAGCACGGCGAGCCAGGCGCTCTTGCCGCCGAGTTCGGTAACGGCGATGAGCGGTCCGGTGGTGAGGAGCATGCCGGCGGCGAAGTTCCAGGTGGCGTGGCCGATAAGGCTGGTCCAGTACCAGGTGCGGGCACGGACCTCAGCCCAGCCCGAGGCGAGGTCGCCGCGGAGGGACTTTCTCGGCACCTGTACCGGCCTGACCTTGATCAGGGCCAGGGTGCACGCGCTGAACCCGAAGGTGGCGGCGTCCAGCACGAACGCCCAGCCCGCGCCGACGGTGAAGATCAGCGCGCCGGCGATCGCCGGCCCGGCCAGGTTCGTCGCGCTGCCCGCGATGCCCATCAGGGAGTTGGCGGCCTGCCGCCCGTCGCCGTCGGTGGTGCCGGCGACCAGTGGCAAGGTGGCCGGGGTATCGAACGCGGATGCCGCGCCCTTGACCGCTGCCGCTATCGCGATGAGGAGGAAATCGATGTGCCCGGCGAGCAGCAGCAGGCCGATGGACAACTGGGCGGCGCCGGACACTACGGCGGCCGCCATGGCAACGTGCCGTGGCCCAAGCCGGTCGGCCGCCACGCCGCCGATGGGCAGCAGCGCGACCTTCGGCAGCAGCGCGCATACCAGCACGACGGCGAGGCCGGCTGACGATCGGGTGGCGACGATGATCGCCAGGGTCAGGGCGGCCGGGCTGACCGCGTCGCCGAGTGCGTCGATGACCCGGCCGGTGAACAGCAGCCGGAAGTTCCTGTCACGCAGCGGGTGAGTCATACCGTCGATAGTAATTCGTTACCGAAAGATCCGTCAAAGAAATATCAACTAGCAAGATGTCCGTCGATCTTGCTAAACTCCCTGTCATGCAGCAGGACTCCGTCGAGCGTCACATCGAGCACTGGAAGCGGGAGATCCCTGAACTCGATCCGCTGGTCGAGGGCGTCGTCACACGCATGCAGATGCTGCTGCGGCACCTCAAGCAGACACGGCACGCCGCGCTTGCGGACTACGGCCTAGAGGACTACGAGTACGCAACGCTTCATTATCTCGGCGGCTGCGGCCCCGGCCATCGCGCGACGCCGGGCGAGATCGCCGCCTGGCAGCAGATGTCGCCGTCCGGGATAACAGGCAGGCTCGACGCGCTGGAGAAGCGCGGCTTCATCCGGCGTCTCCCTTCCCCGGCCGACCGGAGGAAAGTCATCGTCGAACTGACCGAGGAAGGCCGACAGGCGTGGCTGAACACGTTCAATCCGCAAACGAACGAGGAAGTGAGGGTGCTCGCCGCTCTCACCCCTGACGAGCAGGAGCAACTGAACGGCATTCTGCGCCGCATGATGCAGGTCATCGACCGGCCGGGCCTGCTGAACACGCCGAAATCATCACAATCAGCGAACGCGGCCACGGAGCGAAGAAGCCGCTTCACGCCAGGCGCTGGCCCTGCGGCCCAGTAGGCTGCACGGGATGCCCGTGGCGGCTCACGGCTGGTTGCCGTCCTGCTTTGGAAGACTCGCTCATGGTCCTGCGATCGCACGCGATGCCCGCACCGGCCGGCGAGGAGCCGATCTGAGCGCTGGCGCGGTGTGCTTATTCGGGGATGCGGTCTTCGTCACCCGGCCCATGTCGCGGCGCGGTCCGTTACCGCCGGTTCAGAACGGGCGGAACTCTTCGAAGGGTGGCTCGAACGACGGGTCGGGCAGCCGGAATGCCCTGCAGCGAGGCACTGCCTCGGCTGTGAGGCCAGTGCCGATGGTCCACGGCGTCCCACTGGCGAAGGCGTCGGGAATCGCGATCCAGCCGAGGTTGTGCTCGTAGTAGCCCGCCGCGGTCCGCACTGAGGGCGCCCAGTTGTCATCGAGGACGATCAAGCCCCCGGGCCGGACGATCTTGCGCAGGAAGTAGAGGTCTACGAAGACCTCGTGGAACCGGTGACTGCCGTCAACGAAGGCCGCGTCGGCGATGAGGCCCTCGGCGGCAAGCTGCGCGAGCGCGATCGATGACGGAGCGAGCATGAGCGTGGCGATAGAGCCCAGCCCGGCGCGCAGCAGCAAGTCCCACCCGACATTGGACCAGATGCTTTCCTGAAAGGGATCGATCACGACGTGCCTCGGGTGCGACGGCTCGACGGTAATCAGCGCTTCCCCGATCGCAAGGGCCGAGCTTGCATACGCGAGTCCCACCTCCACCACCGTCTCGGTGCCTTCCGCGATCAGCAGGTCGCGAAGCAGGTCGCAGTCGCGTTCGGGGAGAGCGACCGTCTCGAAGTCCAGTCCGGGAGGGCGCGTCCGTGAAGGTCCCTCACGCACTAGCCGACGGCGTACTTCACGGACGCGCATGATGCGTTCTTCGGTCTCCATCGCGCCAGTGTCGCAGGGCCGGAAGGCGCCTGCCAGGTGCCGCGGTCGTCATCCGCGCGTCCATCCGAGCCAGGGCCACGGGGTCGGCGGTCCCTTCGTGCCAGCCGCGGGTGAAGCCCAGGAGCGCCCGGTGATAGGCGGCGGCCGATTCGGCGATCGCCTGCTCGAGGCTCACGTAGCGGCCGGCTGTGAGTGTGCGGTATTCTCCGCTGACCTGGCTTGCTGGTCATCTGGAGAGGTAGCCAGCCAGGTTATGTGGCGGACGGAAGGCACTGCGAAGACGAGCAGCGTGCCCAGTGCGGCCCAGGCGGCACCGAACCCGAGGACGGCGCGGGCGCCGAGTACGGCTGCGACTGCCCCGGCGGCGGCAAACGCGACAGGACCGAACGCGAACGCGCCGACCATGTTGAACGCGCCCACGCGGGACAGGGCTTGCGCTGGTATCCGCTGCTGCGTCACGGTCGCTTCGAGCGCGCTGCCCAGCGCCGATCCCAGCCCGGCCAGCAGTGCCCCTCCCGCCACGGCGATGACGGGAAGGTGCAGGGCCAGTGCGAGTGGCGGCAGCGGGAAGCCGAGCGTGGCCAGGTTCGCGACCGCCAGTGGGCGCCGGGGACGGCGGCCCAGCGCGAGCAGGCCGCCGAGGATCGCGCCGCCGCCGTAGCAGGCCGTGATCGCGCCCCAGGCTGATGCGCCGCCGAGGTAGTCGCGGGCCAGTACCGGCCCAAGTACCAGGTATGGCCCCCAGGTCAGCAGGTTGAACAGCGCGAACTGGACGGTCCCGGCCAGGAGCCAGGAGTGAGCGCTGAATTCCGCCCAGCCCGCGGCCAGGTCGCTGAGCAGTGACCGGCGCCGGGACCTATCCACGCCGGGAAATCGCAGCATTGCCAGCGCAATGGCACTAACTGCGTAGCTTGCCGCGTCGACCGCGACGACGACGGCCGGGTTAGTCGCCGCGATCAGGATCCCGGCCAGGGCTGGCCCGGCAACCTGGGCAGCGGGCCCGGCCACTGCGAGCAGCGCGTTGGCGTCGCCAAGCCGGCCGCCAGGCGCGAGTTGCACGGGAAGGCCAGCGAGGGCGGGCTGGAAGAACGCGTTACCGGTGCCGACGACAAAGGCGGCTGCCACGAACAGCCACAACCGTGGATGCCCGGCCTGTAGCGCGGCGGCCAGGGTGCCCTGTGCCGCGCACCGGGTCACGTCGGCGGCCAGCATCACCGGCCGGCGGCCGAGCCGGTCGGCGATCGCGCCGCCGCCCAGCATGAAAGCGATCATCGGGACGATGTTCGCGGCGAAGACGACGCCAAGATCGGTCGCCGTCCCGCCGTTGCCGAGCACGCCGAAGGCGATCGCCACCGAGGACATCGCGGTGCCGAGCAGCGACGCCGAATAGCCGACGTAAAAACGGCGGAAGTCGCGGCCGGCCAGAACGCCAAGCTTCCCATCGCGAAATTTACTGCGGAAATCCAATGAATCAATTCTCGGCGACGCCATGCTTTCTACCATGCCAAACGCTCCACCGATAAAGCAAATAACCAGCCGGCGCTCGGATTATTGCCGCAGTAAATGCGAATTACGGGACGGCTATGCTGGAGGAATGGGTTTGCCGGTGCCAGTGGAGTACGCAGTCGCGGTCGACCAGTACCTCGAGCGGGCGGGGCTCAGCAGCGCGTCCAGCCGCGTGTACCGGATCTCGCTTGCCAGCTGGGCGTGGCCGCTCGTTGGCAAGCCGGTCCCGCGTGGCAGGGAGCGTCGGGGGGCGGTGCCGCCGGTCGTGCCCCTCGCTGTGCTTGACGAGCCGGCTACCGGGGAGAGGGTGGACGCGCAGTTCGCGGCCAGGACGACGACGGCCGACGCCCGCACCGCCAATCGTGAGCTGTCCGCGTTGCGCAGCGCGGTCGGCTGGTGGCGGGAGCAAGACTGGATCCGCGCGGATCCGACCGCGGGACTGCGCCACCGGCACCCCGGTGCCCCCGGGACTCCCCTGAGCGAAGAGCAGGTCAATGCCCTTTTCCTGCTACCGGTAAGCCTGCGGGAGCATGCGCTATGGCGGGTGCTCCACGATTCGGGCGCGTCCGTAGCAGAGGTGCTGTCGCTGGATGCTGACCAGCTGGACCTGTCACGGCATCGGTCGCGTCCCCGGTCCAGCGACCAGCTTCCCGGCACCGATATCGAATGGCGCGAGGGGACGAGTCAGCTGCTGCGCTGGCTGCTGGCAGGGCGAACGTGGGGGCCGGCGTTCGTCACCGACCGGCGAGCCCCGGCGCGGGCTACCGCGGCCAACGTGGCCCGGATGAGCGGCCAGGCTCGGATGTCCTACCGGCGCGCAGCGGAGATCTTCACCACGCTAACCCGCCCGCTGGACACAGACGGCCGAGGCTGGACGCTGCATCAGCTCAGCGCTGCGGGAAGGATGCGTCAGGCCAGTCGCACGGAATGACAATAATCGCACATAATTGGCAGCCTAGGCGGCGCGCTTATTCGGCCGGGGCGGTGATCGGGGCCCGTGTCCAGGTCGCGGAGCGGCCTGTACCATCGGCCCGCACCTTGCCTTCATCTCTCAACTGCTCCAGGACGAGCCGGATCGTCTGGTCGCTGACGCCTGGCACCTGTCCTGTACTGGCGCACTCCCCTCGGCGACGCGCTCGCTGCCTCCGGCGGCTCGCCTGCCGCCTGACCAAGTTCCCGGCCCGCACCAGAACCGGCACCAAGAGCCTCGTTCGCCAAGGCCGACGTGGGATAGCAGGAACACCGGCTACAGCGACGAGCCACCCTTCTAGCCGGCACCTCGGCGGCGGCGCTGTCAGGGTCACGCAGCGAGCGGCAAGGACGAGAGGATCTACGTATACTTCGGTTGGAACGCTAGGCGCCAGAGTCGATGTCAGGAACACCCTCGGCGTGTATCTCATGACCGGGCGTCGCCTCCCCAGGCAGCTGGGGAGAAGCGGCAGTCCTTCTACCCCCTCTTTGACGCGCAGAGCAGGCCTGAGTATTCTCCAGTTATCCTCAATGAGTCAGGCTCGCCGGTCTCCCCTTACGTTTCGTAGTTGAGCGTGTTTTTAGGCTTCATGTCTGTTTCGGTTCCGGCGGGTGGCGCGAGGTGCTGCCCGGTGTGCCCGGGGCGGCACCGGCTTCCACGCGGCCGGGGTGCGTCTCCTTCCTTGTCGTCGGGGCGGTTGGTGCTGGTCAGCTCGGTGCCGGGAGAGCGCAGGCCCGCTGCCAGCAGGTCAGGAAGGCTTCCTTCCACGGCCAGCCGGGGCTGATCTTGAGGATCCGCTTGCGGGCGTGGCGGACGAGGCGGGCGGGGACGCTCCAGAGTCGGTAACGGAGCGTGTCCGGGGTGGCGTCGCGGAGTTCTTCCTGGTCGTGGAGGCCGAGGAGGCGGGTCCAGGCGGTGAGGTCGGCGGCGGTGTTCGCGGCGAGGACCCACCCTTTGTTGACCTGCCATGTCTTTGACGGCAGGTTGCGGAGGCCCATGGCCTTGGCGGTGCGGACGCCGTCGGTCTCGACGGTGGCGTGGTCGCGCTGGAGCACGTCGATGAACTGGGCGTGCTGGCTGCCCGGCACGTCCTCCATCCCGGTGTGCGGGATGTTCGTGCAGGTGATGGAGTACTTCCAGCCGGTCTTCTTCTCGAAGGCGGTCATGTTCTTCTTGTGCCGGCGCGACGGCTTCACGCGGCGGGCGATGAACCGCAGGCCGTCGGGCCAGTCGCCGGCCCTGCTCATGAGGTGGGTGATCTCGGCGGCGTCCTTGTCGTCCTCGAGGCCGCCGTCCTGGAGCAGGCCGGGCTGCCAGGCGTCTTCGGGGAGGGCCGCGATGGCTTCCTCGTCGGTGCCGAGGATGGTCCAGCCGCAGGTGAACAGCAGGGTCTTGCGCTTGGTGGTCAGGGTGAGCAGGTGCTCGATGAGCTTGTGGCTGGCGCCGGCGCCGTCGATCCGGACCAGGATCCGGCGGCGGTACGGGGCCGGGACCTGCTTCAGGGCCGCGGCCAGGACTTCCTTGTGGTCTTCGAAGGTGTTCGATCCGGCGTTGCCGGGGCGCAGCAGCATGTCCAGGCACTCGCGGGTGTTGATGCACCAGGCGGCGAGCGGGTGGAAGCCGTAGCCCATCTTCCAGGTGGGCCGGGCGTTCTCCTTGTCCGAGTGCGCGGTGACCAGGGTGGCGTCCATGTCGAGAACGATCCATCCCGCCAGGGTCTTGCCGGCGACGGCGATCCACGGGAACCCGGACTCCGTCGCCGCGATCAGCGCCCAGGCGTGTTTCCTGATCCGTGCCCTGGCCTGCGCAATCCTGGCCAGCACCGGGTCGGCGGCCAGGTCCAGGACGCGGCGGACCGTGGAGTCCGACGGCGTGTCGCCGAGGACGGGGGCAAGCTGGCCCAGGACCGCGATGTCGGCCATCGCGGTGGCGCCCAGCGCGATGGCGATCGCGGTGGAGACCAGGATCATTCCCCGGCTGAGCTGCGGGAACGTTCCCTTCACGGTCAGGGCCCCGTCCAGGGCGGCGGTCAGGCCGAGCCTGTCGGCGACCTGGCGCAGCAGGATCCCGCCGCCGTGGCCGACGAGGCCGTGCCCGTCCGCGGTGACCTCCAGGGCGCGGGCCCAGGACGTATCCTTCATCGCGAAGGACGCTCCGATCTGGTGATTTTCTGGTGTGGTAACCGCAAATCTTCCAGGACCGGGGCGTCCTTCGCTGCCGGAACCGTGTTTCCCGCTCCGGGGGGCGCCGCGGTGGCGTTCCGCCTCGTGCCGGGCGGCCGCCGCGGGACGCCGCCCGGTCTCGTGACCTGATGTCAGTCTCCGGTGCCCGCCGGGCTGCTGCAGCCGTGAACGGGTGCCTCAGCCGGGTTCCGGGGGCATACGGCCCGTGCGGGGTCCCGCACCCACCGGGTGCGACAGGCCTGCAGGCGCCGCCTGCCGAAAATGGAGCGAAGTACCAGGTCAGAGACATGCAGGAGCGGAAGACGCTGCTAACTCGCTAGGTGAGTTGAATGCCGGAGGTT
>DAHVAN010000371.1 GCA_027314595.1 Actinomycetota bacterium
GCCGCGATCGCGGACTGGCTCCGGGACGGCCGCCCGGCCGCCGGGTTCCGCGAGGTGTTCACCACGGTGATCGCGCCGACCGGCCCGATCACCCGCGAGACCGCCGGCTGGATCGTCCGCCGCGCTGCCGTCCGGGCCGGCCTGCCCGCCTTCGGCGCGCACCGGCTGCGCCATAACGCTGCCTGCGCCATGGTTGGCGCGAAGGTGCCGCTGGCGGGGATCGCACAGGCCCTGCGGCACCGGGATCACGTCGTGACCTGGGGCTATGCCCGTGCCGGGATCGACCGTCTGCGGCCCCTCGCCCGTCCCTGGCCCGGGACGCCGGCCGTGGCGCAGGAGGAGGAAGCGTCATGACGACCCTGCTGCACGAGCGGGTCCAGGAGTACCTCCGGCTGCGGCGGGCGCTCGGCTTCCGGCTGGAGTACGACGGCCACCGCCTCTCGCAGTTCGCCGGCTACCTCCAGCGGCAGGGCGCCACGGTGCTCACCGCGGAGCACGCGATCGCGTGGGCGCAGCTGCCGCGGGGAGTCACCCCGTGGACCTGGACCCAGCGGCTCACCGCCGTCCGCGGGTTCGCCACCTGGCTGCGCACCGTCGATCCCGCCACCGAGATCCCGCCCGGGCGCGTGTTCCCCGGGTACGGAAAGCGGCCCGCCCCGTTCATCTTCACCGACGACGACATCGCGGCGATGCACGCCGCCTGCGGCAGCCTCCGCCCGTGGTTCCGGTCCGCGACCTGTACCGCCCTGTTCGGGCTGGTCGCGGTCACCGGCATCCGGATCGGCGAGGCCCTGGCCATTCCCGCCGGCGGCATCGACCTGGACACCGGGCTGCTGGCGGTCCACCCTGCCAAGTCCCGCTGCGAGCGGATCCTCCCACTGCACCCCACCACCGTCGCGGCGCTCGCCGAGTACGAGGAGCTGCGCGCCCGCAAGCACCCGAAGGCGACGACGTTCTTCACGTCCATCCGGGGAACCAGGCTCTGCCACCATCCTGTCCTGAACGCCTTCCGGGAGATCTGCACCACCGCCGGCCTCCCAGGCCGGCCCCGAATCCATGACCTGCGCCACAGCCTGGCCGTTAATACCCTGCTGGACTGGTACCGGTCCGGAGAGGACATCGCCGCGCAGATGCCGGCCCTGTCGGGCTACCTCGGCCACACGAATCCCGAAGGGACATACTGGTACATTTCGGCCGTGCCCGAGCTGATGCAGCTCGCCGCCGCCCGGGCCGCCGCGAAGGAGGGCGGCGATGAGTGACCTCGCTCCCGTCCTGCAGGAGTTCTTCACCCGCCGGCTAGTCAGCCAGCGCGACGCCAGCCCCGCCACCGTTATCGCCTACCGCGACACGTTCCGGCTGCTGCTCGGCTTCGCCGCCGCCCGGGCCGGCAAGGCCCCGAGCGCGCTCAGCCTCGCCGACCTCGACGCCACCGCGATCACCGCTTTCCTGGAGCACCTGCAGGCCGCCAGGGGAAACAGCGCCCGGACCCGCAACGCCCGCCTTGCCGCCATCCACTCCTTCTTCGGCTACGCCGCCCTGCGCCATCCCGAGCACAGCGCGCTGATCCAGCGCGTCCTGGCTATCCCCGGCAAGCGCCGCGACCGCACCATCGTTACCTACCTGACCGCGGACGAGTCCGACGCGCTGCTGGCCGCCTGCGACCAGTCCAGCCGGACCGGCCGCCGCGACCACGCCATGCTCGCCCTCGCCGTCCAGGCCGGACTGAGAGTCTCCGAGCTGACCAGCCTGACCTGCGCCGACATCCGGACCCAGGCAGGGCCGCACGTCCACTGCACAGGCAAGGGCCGGAAGGAAAGGGACACGCCGCTGCTGCCGGCCACCGTCCGGATCCTGAAATCCTGGCTCGCCGAACGCGGCGGGCAGCCCGGCGACCCGCTGTTCCCCGGGCCGTCCGGGCAGCGGCTGTCCCGCGACGCCGTCGAACGGCGCGTCAAGCTCTACCACCAGCGGGCGTCGGCCGGATGCCGGTCCCTGGCCGCCAAGCACGTGACCGTCCACACCCTGAGACATTCGGCCGCCATGCGCTTGCTGCTCGCCGGCGTCGACATCACCGTCATCGCCCTGTGGCTAGGCCACGAGTCCCTCACCAGCACACAGGCCTACACCCACGCCGACATGCAGCAGAAGCAGGAAGCAATCGAGAAGACCGCCCCGCCCGGCAGCAAGCAGAAACGCTACCGGCCCCCGGACCAGCTCCTGGAATTCCTCGAGAACCTCTGAGCCAGAACCCCCGGTTATGCCGTCAGCAACGGCCCTGACACACCCGTGACCAGGGTCGTTGCACACTCATCGGCATAACGGGCGGATCGGCATAATCGACCTTATGCAGATATCTGCATAAGGTGGACCACGGCAAGATCTACCTGTCGGATCACCTGCTGAGCGTGTGCCAGCGGCTGGGCATCTCGGTGCAGCCGGCCCGGCCGCTGACGCCGACGGATAAGGCTGCGGTCGAAAGATTCTTCAGGACCCTGTCCGAGGGGCTGCTGGCGGCGCTGCCCGGCTACAAAGGGCCGGACATCTACAGCC
>DAHVAN010000155.1 GCA_027314595.1 Actinomycetota bacterium
ATACTAAAAACAAGGCCACCGCCAGAGTTCTGTCGGTATGACACCGGCAGTTCTGTCGGTAACCCCACCCGGGTTACCAGGGACTTGAACCCCGGACCCGCGGATTAAGAGCCCCCTGCTCAGAGACACTTTATTGAAAACCTGAGTCACAGGAATGCCATGACATGCGGAGCTGTAATGTACCCCCGCGAGCAGAATTGACATGAGTACCGGGTCCCGCCGGCCCGTACCGGGGCATCCGAGCACACGCCGAGCACACGTTCTAGGCCAACAGGTCTAGACCATTTGAGAAAAATGGCGGTCGCGAACCGTAATTTCAGGGGGTAACACGCCGCTGTGAGTCCCGTGCTGGTAGGAGATCAGCAGCCGGTCGTGCCGTTGCCGGTGCGCGAGCCCGCCGCCCTCCGTGCGGCGGTGGCCCGGCTTGACCCGGCGGCTCTGGGAAGGTTCGAGGCCGACTGGACGGCTGCCACTGCGCGGGCGCGAGATGAGTAGAGCCTGCTTCCGGCGCGGTACTTCGTCGAGCACTGGTTCAGCTGGGTTGCGGTGGAGCGCTGGCCCCGGCTGGCGGCGCGGGTGCGCGCCTGTGAGCGCATCGTCGCCGAGTCGCCGGACCGCGCGGAGCGCCGGGCGGCTGCGGCCGAGATCAGCGAGATCTTGCGGCAGGCCGAGACAGCGGTCATGCAGAGCACGGTTGGGCGTTCGGGCATGCACCGGGCCGGTCTTGGCCCAACTGGAGATGGGATGATCTTTGGCTTGTGGGCTTGTCGCGGCGGGAGTCGTGGTGGAAGGACGCCGAGATCTTGATGCTGCGGCACCATCTGGCCGTTGCCGGGCGCGAGCGGCCGACGGCTCGCGCCCGGCTGACGTGGCCGGACCGGGCGTTGCTGGCCCTGCTGGCCGGGACCGTGCCGATCGAGCGCGGGGCATCCGAGCAACCATGGAGCAAGTATCGGTGGCGTACAGGTCTAGACCAATTGGGGAATGCCTTATCGCTGCCGCTAAAGGGGACGCTTGGCGCGTGGCCCACCCGTACCGGCCTGGTCTCATGCTCTAGCCCAATGTGACAGCAGAATTGCGGACACGATTCGTAGTCTTCCCTTCAGGCTCGTAGCCCAGGGCAACACAACTAGGGCCTCAGGGTTCTTCGACGTTGAGCAGCCACGACTCGGTGACCGGCGGGGCAGGCGGGCCGGCGGTCAGCCAGGCATGCAGGGACCGGATAAGGGGACCCGGGTTCTTCCTGGAGCGAGGGAAGGACCGGCTGCTGGTGAAGAGCAGTCCGCTGGCGGGCGTGCCCGTTTGCAGTGCGCGCAGCATGATCGGCCTGAAGTCCTTCACGTTCTCGGTCAGCAGCCATCGTCGCTCGGCTGCGGCCCAGGCGAATACGTCCTCGTCGGCTTTGGAGCGCAGGTCGGCCCTGTCGGCGACGGCGGCCACGTCGTGGCCGAGTTCCCGGAGTTCCGTCGCGATCGCCGGGGAGAACATCTCGTCCAGCAGCAGCCGGGCGGCTGGCGCCGTGCTCACGCGATGAGCTGCTGCTGGACGCGCCACGCCGCCTCAGCGCGCTCGGAGGCCTCATCGGCCTCGGTGATCTCTGCGTCGATCTCTTCCTGAAAGTCCCCGTAATAGCTGATCGCCGCGCTGATCCGGCTGGCATCGACCGCGAGCACCTCGGCAGCGGCGCCGATTGCCGCCGGTCCCCGCTCGTCCACTTCGCGAAGGAACTTGATGACTTCCCAGACGTCAGGTCCGTAGGCCAGCGCGGCCCGCCGGCCCGCTGGCCCGTCCTTGAAGGTCACGCCGGGGTGATCGGCCATCCGTAGGCCCTCGTCGATGAGCCGCTGCGCCAGCCCGGCGACGGTGGCACCGGTGGTGGCGTGGGCGCGGTGCCGCAGCCTGTCGAGCAGGGAAGGGTTAAACCTGATGGATAGTGGTGCGGTCATGAATTACATTGTAGCTCATGTACTACGCGTGTGTCGCGGGCGGTGACGCGACGGTGCCTGTGGGGTTCCAAAACGGTGCATATGCGTCTGACCTGCTGGTTTTCCTGCGGTTCTGGTCGTGGGCTGGCAGTATCGCGGGCTTGTGGCCATACGTATGCTCTACCTGATGTTCTTCCGCTTGACCGGGTGGCTGGCGCTGTTGGCGCGCTCGGCGGCGTCGAAGGACGCCGAGCTCATGGTGCTGCGCCACGAGGTCGCCGTGCTGCGACGGCAGCATCCCAGGCCGAAGCTGGACTGGGCCGACCGGGCGATACTCGCCGCCCTGGGCCGCCTGCTTTCCAGACCTGCCCGAATGAGCCGCCTGGTGACGCCGGACACGCTGCTGCGCTGGCACCGGCAGCTGGTCCGATGGCGCTGGACCTCTCGTCAGAAGGGCGGTCGGCCGCCCGTTGACGCCAAGGTAGCGGCGCTGATCGAGCAGATGGCGCGCGAGAACCCCGGCTGGGGCTATGAGCGGATCCAAGGCGAGCTGCTGAAGGTCGGCCACCGGGTCAGCGCATCCACCATCCGCTGGATCCTCAAGGCCTTGAAGATCCTCCCTGCACCCAGACGGGACACCGACACGACCTGGCGGCAGTTCCTGCGCGGCCAGGCAGCCACCATGCTCGCGGTCGACTTCTTCCACGTGGACTGCGCGGTCACCCTGCAGCGCCTGTACTGCCTGTTCGTCATCGAGGTCGGCTCCCGCTACGTGCACGTCCTCGGCGTCACCGCGAGCCCGGACGGGCCGTGGACCACGCAGCAGGTCCGCAACCTGCTGATGGACCTGGGTGATCGCGCAGCGGGCTTCCGGTACCTGGTCCGCGACCGGGCCGGGCAGTTCACCGGGGCGTTCGACGCGGTCCTGGCCGCTGCCGGCATCAAGACCGTGAAGATCCCGCCCCGGAGCCCGCGCGCGAACGCTTACGCGGAAAGGTTCGTGCTCACCGCCAGGACCGAGGTCACCGACCGGATGCTCATCTTCGGTGAGCGGCACCTGACGGTCCTGGCCGAGTACGAGACCCATTACAACGGGCGGCGGCCCCACCGCGGCCGCCAGCTCCGCCCGCCCCGGCCCGATCACCCGGCCGCGGACCTTTCCAAGGAACGAATCAAGCGTCGGCCCGTCCTCGGTGGCCTCATCAACGAATACGAGCGAGTCGCGTAAAAGACCAGGTCAGGGGCAGCGGCCGAGTTCTGGCACCCCGCAGGCTCATGAACATTCCCAGGCCGCAAGAATGACAGAGTTTTCGGCACCCACACGAGGCTGTCGGGTGACTCTGATCGGGCGGTTGTTTTAACGGTGAGCTGGTGCTGGCGGCCTCTGTTTTCTGGCTTGTTTTCCGGGGTTCGGGGTGACGGCGGGGCTGGCGGCCGGTTTTCGGGCATGCCGACGGCCCGGCCGCCTGCGGATTTGTTCTGGCGGCCGGGCTGCGGGCGGTTCTGGCGGGTTGTTGTCCGGTGGTCAGGCGGCGGCCGGGGCCGGCGCTGCCGTGGCGGCGGCGCGGGCCTGGCGGGCGGGGCGCCTGCCGCGTGCGGTGAGGGCCTTGAGGATGTTGTGGCTGGCGGCCCACAGGGCGAGCTCGGTGTCGGCCAGGGTGCCGCGGTAGTGCAGGGTGCGGCCGAGGCGGGCGGTGAGCTGAAGACGGGCTCGATGGTGGCGGCGCGCTGCCGGTAGAGTTCCTTTCCCTCGGGGGTGTCGAGGCGGTCGGTCATGTCTTGCCAGCTGGGGAGCATGGTCTTGGGGGCGCGGCCGTCGGCGGAGCGCCCGGTCTGGCGGGCTTCGCGGGTAACGGCGATGTAGAGCAGGGCGGGGATGTCGAGGGTGAAGTTGGCGTCGCTGGCGTACCCGGCGTCGAACAGGGCCTTGAGGATCTCCCCGGTGATGCCGGCGGCGTCCAGGACCTTGCGGGCTTGTTCCATCAGGGGCTGCAGGGCCTGGACGTCGACGGGGCTGGGGTGGCGCAGGATGGCGAGGATGACCTTGGTTCTGGCGGTGGCGAGGGCCTGGACGTTGTGCAGCTGGTCGAAGCCGCCTTTCTTCAGCGGCATGACGAGGCTGGCAGGGCCGGCGGTGTTCACCTTCGCGTCCGGGTCGCCGGCGGGCCGGCGGGTGAACTCCGCGACCGTGGAATGGTCGGGGTGCAGGCCCCCGCAGATGACCCGCGCGCCCACGTCGTCGTAGGTGGCCATCTCGATCTCCCGCGAGCTGCGCCGGCCCCGGCAGTAGCAGTACAGCAGCAGCGTCGCCATCATCGCCGGGTCATACGGCCGCCCGCCCTGCCCGTCGCGCCGGTACCAGGCCCCGAACCGCGACAGGTCCACCCCGGCCAGCTCGATGACTTTCCAGGCCAGGTGCCCGGCCGACAGCCAGTCCCGCGGGTCCGCCGGCATCAGCATCGCCTGGTCCGGGGCCGCACCGGACCTGAACTTCCGTCTCATGAGAACATTACCCCACGCAAAGCACCATAAAGCAGTGAAAACGGAATCCGCTTGACGGGACCGCGGGGAACGTCACCCGACAGCCTCACACGGATGCTGATCACCGGCGAGCGGCACCTGCGGCTCGTCCTCGGCGAGTACGCCGACCACGACAATTGTCACCGGCCGCACCGGGCACTGCAACAGGGACCGCCTGCCGGGCCCCGGATCCGCCAGCCCCGGGCGGGAATGTCCGCGTTGTGCGCCGGGACCGGCTCGGTGGCCTGATCCATGAATATTCGCAGGTCGCATGAGGTGACGCAATATTCGGCACCCACAAGCACACGGGCGGTCAGGCCGTGGTCACGGTGCCCAGCCAGAGACCGGCCGCGCGCAGGGCGTCGAGGCACTGCCGCACGTTCTCGTCGGGCTCGGCGTCGGCTCGCAGCACCGTGAGGCCGTTCTCCTCGGCCATCCGCCGTAGCGCCGCGTTGTAGCGCTCGACGAACGCGACGTCCTGGAGTGGTCGAAACCGGGATCATCCAGGGACAGGCCGGGCAGGTACTTCAGGTCCAGCCGCGTCCGGACCGCCTCGGCGGCCATCCGGTCGGTCATGTTCTCGACCCGCTGCAGCGTCGTGACCAGGGCCAGCACCGACGGGGACAGCCCCGGACGGCCCCGGACCCCGAAAGCCGCCGCGAACGCCTCGTCATGCAGCCACTCGCCCAGCCGGTCCCGGACCGTCACCGCCAGCGGAGGCCCGGCTTTCCGGGACCC
>DAHVAN010000373.1 GCA_027314595.1 Actinomycetota bacterium
CGCACCAGGCGTGCAGCGCGCTGGTGAGGTGGTCCTAGCTAGCTGTGGGAACGATCCGCCAGGCAATCAGGGTGCTCACGGACGAGGGCGCGGCCTACGCAGTGCCCGATCGTGGCTGCGTTGGCCGGGTGCGGGTCGGGCGGGTCCTTGCCGGCGGCGTCGGCCGTTCCTGTCCAGGCCCCCGGGAGGCCCGGCGAGTTACGTACGGCACGCCCCGTCCACCACCGAGACGGTCTATGCGGTGCTGCGCGCGATGATGCAGGCCGCCGTCACCGACGACCCCCAGACCGAGGAAGAGCAGCGGGCTCTCGTCGATGTCAGGATCGCCCACTGCGCGACGACGCCGTTCTCCTGCTCCAGCGCTGCGATGATCTATTCCCCGGCTACTGGGACCTGCCTGGCGGGCACGCGAGACCCGGAGAGGACGCACTGGCAGCGGCGGTCCGCGAACTGCACGAGGAAACCGCTCTCGTCGCGGTCCCCGGGAGGCCTGCATTCGCGGGCGTCAGCCACATCCGCCCACCGGGCCGAAGCGAGAAGATCAGCTTCACGTTCCTGTGCCGTCAATGGTCAGGCACCGCCCGGGTGCAGGAGCCAGCCAGGTTCTCAGTTTCCGCCTACGGCCTCGACAACCCGGTTCGCGATTCGCCAAGCGCGCTGGCGCGCGGTCGGCAGACTACCCGGCAGCACGCCGGTAAGCTCGTCCGGCAGAAGTCCGCACCCGAATCCGCGACGGGGTAGGCTCGACCTGTCGCAGGCGCAGGGCAGCGCAGCATCAGGCCGTACGGGAACGGCACGGCAACCCAGGCCAGCGCACCGCCCGGCTCGTGTTCTTCCCTGGCATGCTGACTTCCCACTGCTCTCGAAGAGGCTACGGACAATGCTTGATATCGAGCTGATCAGGTCTGATCCCGAATACGTGCGGACTGCCCTGCTCAAGCGCGTAGACGACGTCGACCTGGACCCCATCCTGGAAGCCGACGTGATCCGCCGCAAGCTCACCACCGAGGTCGACACGGCCCGCTCCGAGCGGAACCGGCAGGCCAGGCAGATCGGCAAGCTCAAGTCGTCCGGAGCCGACACCACCGAAGCGCAGAAGCAGGCCGCGGCACTCGGCGACCAGGTCACGGCGATGCAGGCCGCCCTCACCGAGGCTGAGAAGACCCTGCATGACCTGCTCATGGAACTGCCCAACCTCCCCGACGACCGTGCCCCGGTCGGCGGAAAGGAAGCCAACCAGGTCGTCCGCACCTGGGGAACCAAGCCCGACCTCGGCGACAAGCCCCTCGACCACGTGGAGTTGTGCACCCGGCTCGGGCTCATCGACTACGCCCGCGGCACCAAGCTCGGCGGCAGCGGCTACTGGCTCTACACCGGGCAGGGCGCCGCCCTGGAATGGGCGCTGATCGACTTCTTCAACCGCGAGCACTATGCCGCCGGCTACCAGTTCCTGCTTCCCCCGCACATGCTCACCGAGGAGGCAGGCTACGCCGCAGGCCAGTTCCCCAAGTTCCACGAGGACGTCTATCACATCGCCGAGGAGAACGAGGGCGGTCGCAAGTCCTTCCTGCTGCCCACCGCCGAGACGGCCATCCTGAACGTCCACCGGGACGAGATCCTCCCCGCAGAGACCCTGCCGATCAAGGCGTTCTCCTACACCCCCTGCTACCGCCGGGAGGCCGGCGGGTACCGCACCGAGGAACGCGGCTCGATGCGCGGCCACCAGTTCAACAAAGTCGAGATGTTCCAGTTCACCGCCCCCGGGCAAGCCGAGGACGCGCTGAAGGAACTCGTCGGCCGAGCCCAGATGCTCGTGGAGAAGCTGGGCCTGCACTACCAGACGTCCCTGCTCGCCACCAGGGACGCCAGCGCCAGCATGCGGCTCACCTACGACATCGAGGTCTGGCTGCCGTCCATCGGGATCTACAAGGAAGTCTCCTCCGCCTCCTGGGCCGGGGACTACCAGGCCCGCCGCGCCAATATCCGATACCGGCCCGACAAGGGCAAGCCGACCGCCTACATCCACACTCTCAACGCCTCCGGCCTGGCCACCAGTCGACTGCTGCCTGCGATCGTCGAGCAGCACCAACAGCCCGACGGGTCCGTCGCCGTGCCCGGACCGCTACGCGCCTGGCTCGGTACCGACGTCCTGCGGCCATGAGGCCAACAGCAGAAAACCGGGGGTAGGCGCTGGTCTGGGACCAGTTAACGGTGGTTGGTAAACCAGTTGACGATCGTCGTCGCGCAAAGACTTCGATACAGCATCGCAGTTACGTGACGGGGGTCTAGCCTCCTGCTATGTCAGAGTCGGGCACTGAGCGCCAGCGCGACGGGCACGAGGCAGGGCCAGGGCAAGAGGCAGGGCCAGGGCAAGAGGCAGGGCCGGAGCCGGAAGCGGAGACCGTGGCCGGGATCGTCGGTGACAAGGCATGGCTGCGCTCGGAGTTCAAGGCGACGCTGGCGGAACTGGCGGGCCTTCAGGTAGAGATCGAGCGGCTCGCGTCGTGCAAGCATTCGCCGAGGTCCGCCAAGAACGGGGTCTGCGGGGAGTGCGGCGCCGAAGTCTGGTGAAAGCGGTCAACCAGAGGAAGCAGGCAATGCCCCGGACCCTGCCGCTCAGCCGCTCTTGCGTCGCTTGCTTAAGTAACTTTTGCTCAGAATCGCTGGAGCAGTTACCCTTGCTGCCAATGTAACTCGCATCGGAGGCTGGCGATGGAGCAGGCCGACAAAGACCGCATCCAGCACGAGCTGGAACGGAGAGGTTCCCGAGCCCCACACGATGCTCAGCCCGCCGGCCATGAAGCAGTTCCGGCAAGAGCTGGCGCAGCGGCTCCCCGAGGTCCGGCTGATCCAGATCAAGCTCGAAGACGCCAGCGGTGAGCCGCTCATGGACCGCTTCACGATGAGGACCGGCGCGGAGCCCCGGCCCGCCGACGGCGACTTCACCCCCGTGATGGCCCGGCTGAGACCAGCGGAGCTCGAGATCGTGGACACGCTGATCAGCGCGGGTATCGCGGCCAACCGCGCCGAAGCCATCCGCTGGGCCCTGGCCCGCATCAGCGAGCGCCCCGCCTACGCGCGGCTGCGCGAGCACACCCGCGACATCGACAGGCTCAAGTCCGAGTTCTGATCGCCGAGCCGGCGGAGGCTATCGCGGTTCGTTCAGGGGGAGCACGGAGGGCTGGTCGATGACCCAGCGCCAGGTTCCGTCGGGCTGAAGGCGGGCGACCTCGACCGTTGCGCCGCCGCCGGGCAGCCGGGTGGCGGTGAGCGCGATATCGTCACCGCACGGAAGGGCGCCGGGCAGGTTCGCCGGCTCTACCAGCGGCAGCTGGCCGAGTTGCTCAACGAGCCCCTCGACAACGAGACGCTCAAGCGCCGTGAGCTGCTGCGCAGGCTCGACGTCGTCGGCTTGCGTCTGGGCGCGGCCGCGGACGCGCTCGCGGATGGCGCGCTCAAACGGAGCCGCTAGCGCTCTGAGGCGCGAGGAGGGCGAGGATGCCGTGCCGGCGGCCGGGCGCATCCGCGTCCGGCCGGGCAGGGACGCCGGCCGGGTCTCAGCCACGGCGCAGGACCTGCAGTGACCGGCTGGCGACGGTGATGAGATCGCCTGCCTTGACTATGGTCAGGTCCCGGGCTGAGGTCGCCGGCGCCGCGGTGTCGAGGACCCTTGTCCATAGCACGCCGTAATGAGGAGCCGGGAGCGTGAAGTCCAGGTCCAGTTCGCTGGCGTTGAACATCAGCAGGAACGAGTCGTCGCGGATCGGCTCGCCGCGCCGGTCGAGCTCGCTGATCGCGTCGCCGTTCAGGAACACGGTGAGCGACTTGGCCGGCTCCCTCTCCCAGTCGGCGTCGGCCATTTCCGTGCCGGCCGGGCTGAACCACGCGATGTCCCCCAGCTGCTGACGAACCCCGCGGATGGCCTTCCCCTGGAAGAACCGGCGGCGCCGGAACACGGGGTGTTCCGCCCGGAACTGGATGAGCATCCGCACGAACGTCAGCAGCTCCCGGTTTCTTGCCTGCGCGGCCGGGCTGGCGCGCCCGGCTGGCCCCCCGGCGGCCACGGCCGCTGTCTGCCACCGGACCCAGGAGATCTCGTTGTCCTGGCAGTACGCGTTGTTGTTGCCTTGCTGGGTGCGGCCCATCTCATCGCCGGCGAGCAGCATCGGCACTCCCTGCGACAGGAACAGCGTGGCGAGGAGGTTGCGCTTTTGCCGCTCCCGCAGCGCGACCACCGCCGGGCGCCTGGCCAGGCCCTCGGCGCCGCAGTTCCACGACCGGTTGTCGTCGCTGCCGTCGCGGTTGTCCTCACCGTTGGCCTCGTTGTGCTTGTGATCGTAGGAGACCAGGTCGTGCATGGTGAAGCCGTCGTGGCAGGCGACGAAGTTGATCGACGCCACCGGGCGTCTGGTGTCACCGGCATACAGGTCGCTGGAGCCGGTCAGCCGGGACGCGAACTCGCCCAGCGTGGCGGGCTGGCCGCGCCAGAAATCGCGCGCCGTGTCCCGGTACTTGCCGTTCCACTCGGTCCACAGCGGCGGGAAATTGCCGACCTGATAGCCTCCCTCGCCGAGATCCCAGGGCTCGGCTATGAGCTTGACCTGGGACACTACGGGATCCTGCTGTACCAGGTCGAAGAACGCCGACAGGCGGTCCACCTCGTGAAACTGCCGTGCCAGCGACGCGGCGAGGTCGAACCTGAATCCGTCCACATGCATCTCGATCACCCAGTACCGCAGCGAATCCATGATCATCTGGAGCACGTGCGGGTGCCTCACCTGCAGGCTGTTCCCCGTGCCCGTCGTGTCCAGGTAGAAACGCGGGTCGCCGTCCACGAGCCGGTAGTAGGCGGCGTTGTCGATACCGCGAAATGACAGGGTCGGCCCGAGGTGACTGCCCTCGGCGGTGTGGTTGTACACGACGTCGAGAATCACCTCGATCCCGGCCTCGTGCAGCGCCCGGACCATGGCCTTGAACTCCGGGACCTGCTCGCCCCGCGATCCGCTGGCGCAATAGGCGTTGTGCGGGGCGAAGAAGCCGATTGTGTTGTATCCCCAGTAGTTCGCCCGCCCGCGCCCGGCCAGGGTGTCGTCCGACACGAACTGGTGGACCGGCATGAGCTCGACTGCCGTGATTCCCAGCTGCCGCAGGTAACCTACGACCGCCGGATGCGCAAGTCCCTGGTAGGTCCCGCGCAGCTCTTTCGGGATCCCTGGGTGCAGCCTGGTCAGGCCCCGCACATGCGCTTCGTAGATCACGGTCTCGTGGTATGGCCGCCTGGGGGGCCGGTCGAGGCGCCAGTCGAAGTACGGGTTCACCACCACTGACCGCGGCATGCTCCGTGCCGAGTCCGCGTCGTTGCGCTCGTCCGGGTGGCCGAAGGGGTAGCCGTACACCGCGCTGTCCTGGCGGACGCTGCCCTCGATCGCCTTCGCGTACGGATCCAGCAGCAGCTTGGCCGGGTTGCAGCGGTGTCCGGCGGCCGGATCGTAGGGCCCGTGGACCCGGTAGCCGTAGCGCTGCCCCGGCCCGACGCCAGGCAGGTAACCGTGCCAGATGAACCCGTCCACCTCCCGCAGCGGCACCCGGGTCTGCGCGCCGTCGTCGCCGAACAGGCACAGCTCCACCCGCTCGGCCACCTCCGAGAACAGGGCGAAGTTGGTCCCGGCCCCGTCGTAACTTGCCCCCAGCGGGTAGCCGTCTCCCGGCCATACCGCCCTATCCCTGGCCACCGCTCTGCCCTGCCCCAATGCCGCCTGCCGCACCGCCGTGCCCCCAGGCGCGGCGATCCGGCCGGTCGCGGCTCCCGGCCGGGCGCTCACCGAGGAGATACCCCGTTTGCGGGCTCGAAGAGGCGAAGCAGCCGATTTCGCGGCGCATGGCGCAACCTATGTCTGGTTCTGAGGTGGTTCTTGTGCGGCAATCCTTCTCATAACTAAGGTTAGCCTTACCTAAGTGCACTGGGCGGTGCGCTGACCGGACGGGATGCCGCCGTGCCCAACCAACAGGGACAGGGATGACAGACGAAGCGGGCGAGATCGTCGCGGGACAGGCACGGCCCGGCTCAGGGGAGTATCCCGGCCGCGCCGGCCCGCAAGGGGATCTCCCGGCGCTGGCGGGTGCGGCTTGGGTTGCTGGCACTGTGCGGGCCGGGCCTGGTCGTGATGCTGGCCGACACCGACGCCGGCTCGCTGATCACCGCGTCGCAGTCGGGCGCCCAGTGGGGCTACCGGATGGTCTTGCCGCAGGTGATCCTCATGCCGGTGCTGTACGTGGTCCAGGAGATCACGGTACGGCTCGGGATCGTGACGGGGAAAGGGCACGGGGCGCTGATCCGCGAGCGGTTCGGCCTATGGTGGGCGCTGGTGTCGGCCGGCACGCTGTTCGCCTCCGCGATCGGGGCGCTGCTGACCGAATTCGCCGGGATCGCCGGGGCCGGCGAACTGTTCGGCATATCCCCGTCGGTCACCGTTCCCGTCGCCACCGTCTTCCTGGTGGGCCTGGCGATGACCGGCAGCTACGAGCGCGTCGAGCGGATCGGCATCGCGGTGGGGCTCGCCGAGCTGGGCTTCTTCGCGGCAGCGGTGATGAGCCGTCCCCGCGCCGGCGCGGTGGCCCGCGCAGTGGGGTCGCTGCCCCTGGGGAACAGCTCCTACCTGCTGCTGGTCGCGGCCAACGTCGGCGCCGTGATCATGCCATGGATGATCTTCTACCAGCAGGGCGCCGTGATCGACAAGAAGCTGTCGCCCGGCACGATCCGCCAGGCCCGCCTGGACACCGCGCTGGGCTCGGTGCTCACTCAGCTCATCATGATCGCGGTGGTGATGACGGTCGCCGCGACCCTCGGCCTGCGCGACCACAGTGCCGCGCTGAACACCATCGGGCAGATCGCCGGCGCCGTCACCCCTTACCTTGGCCACTTCGGCGGCACGGTCCTGTTCGGGCTCGGCATGCTGGGGGCCGCGCTGGTCGCCGCGATCGTCTCCTCGGTGGCCGGCGCCTGGGGGATCGCGGAGGTGTTCGGCTGGAAGCACACGCTCAACCAGCGCCCCAGCCGGCAGACCGCCAAGTTCTACGTCACCTACGCGCTCGCCCACATCGCCGGCGCGGTCCTCGTCCTGGCCAGCGCGGACCTGGTCAGCCTGAGCATCGACGTCATGGTGATGAACGCGATGCTGCTCCCGGTCGTGCTCGGCTTGCTGCTCGCCCTGGAGGCCAGGGCGCTGCCGCGGCAGTGGCGGATGCGCGGCATCCGCAAGTACCTGACCTGGGCCTGCTGCCTGCTCGTCATGGGATTGGGCGTATACATGATCCCCGCCACCTTGCACTGGACCTGACCCGGGCGCGGGACGCCGATGAGGGGTCCGCTGCGCGGCATCCGGGTGTTGCGGACACGACGCATTTCGTCGTACTGGGCACCCGCTCTCCTGAGGCATGCCCTACCGCTCAGGTCTCCTCAGCGGCCTGCGCCAGCAGGCGCGCGAGCTCGCCCGGCGCGCTGATCATGGGCCAGTGGCCGGAATCGATGTCGATGAACGAGACATCGCCGGCCTTCGCGAGCTCCTGCACCTCGCCGTGGCCGATCCACTCCCTGGCCTGGGCCGGGGTGAACTCCGGGCAGATCAGCACCACAGGGACGTCATAGCGACGCTCGTCAGCCAGCCTGATCACGCCGAGCGCGACCCCTCCTGGCACCGGGATCGCGGCCGACGCGATGGCGTCCTTCGCGGCGTCGTCCAGGTCGGCGGAGTCCGGCCCCTCGAACCAATCCCAGCCAGGGAAGGGCATCGCGCCGTCCTGGACGGGGAACAGGTCGGCGTATGCCTTGCCGTCGGGGGAGGGGAACCCTCCGATGAGGGCGACCTTGCTGACCTTGGCGGGGCGTGCGTCGGCGGCGAGCCACGCCAGGCTGCAGGCGGCGGAATGCCCCACCACCATGGGCCTTCCGGCAGCCCCGTCGACGGCTGCCATCACCGCGGCCGACTGGTCCGCGAGCGTCGCCGCCGTGTTGCCGTCACCCTGGCCCGGCAGGGTGACCGGTATCGGGTGATGGCCGAGGGCCTGAAGCTGGGCCGCCACGTTGTCCCAGACCGACCCGTCGAGCCACAGACCGGCGATCAGCACGATGTCCATCTCCGTTTTCCTTCCTCGCTGCGGTCAGGGCGACGCCCGGCGCGGCCGATCCTTCTAGCCCCGACGATAGATGCGGTTCCGGACGATCAGCTTCCTGAATAGCCCGCTGTTCTTATCGCCAAGGATCAAGGCCGGCCCTGGCTGGAGAAGATCCGGAGCATTTCGTTGTAGTCAGTCCCGTTGACACTGCCGTCGTCGTCCAGGTCGGCGGCCACTTCGAGGCTTGGCGGGCACGGTCCTTTCGGCGGCGAAAAATCGCTGAAGCACTGCATCATGAGGTTGTAGTCCGTGATATTGACCAGGTTGTCCTGGTTAATATCGCCCGCAGTCAGCGGCGTGTCGGGCGCGGTGTTGCTGACACCCTGGCACATGCCCGGCAACGAGATTGAGGAGGGTGTACTGAAGGCCGACCGTTATTGTGTAACTTCCCGACCACAGCGGGCCGTAAGCGCTGCTGTCCGAGGGCCAAGCTGCATCCACGAACCGTCGGACATGTTCACCTCTGTCAGTGAATTTCCTTCGGTGTTGGTGATCCACAGGTGGCTGCCGTCGATCGCCATCTGATAGGGGCCGCTGAAACCGTAGCCGCTGCTGAGTGTCCGTACCCACGATCCGTCTGAAGCGTCTATCTCGGTCACTGATCCCGGGTCTGCCGCCGGCCCGGAACTGCTGAGATTGGTCACCCACAGGTGGGCGCCGTCGTAGGCGATGGCGGCCGGGGTCTGGAATCCGTAGTCGCCGCCCGTGAGGGTTTTGACCCAGGACCCGTCGGCGGCCCCCACCTCGGTGACCGAGTTGCCCTCGCCGTTGGCGATCCAGATGCGGGTTCCGTCGAAGGCGATGCCCTGCGGGCCGCTGAACCCGTAACTGCCGCCGCTGAGGACGCGCACTAGCGAGCCGTTCGAGGCGTTCACCTCGGTCACCGAATCTCCATCGCCATTGGCCATCCATAGGTGGCTGCCGTCGAACGCCATCTGCTGGGGGGCGCTGAAACCGTACTGGCCGCCGCTGAGCACAACCGGCACTCCCACGCCAAGTGTGAGCTGCCTGGGCATCAGGCCCCCGCCCGGCGGCCCCTGCCCCCCCGGCGCTTCCGCGGGCCCCGCCCCGGGCGAGAAGTGACCACTGGGCCTGATGCTTTGGCGGAACCGCGCCCTTGCACCCGGCCGGTCAGCCGCCATCCCCGCGGACGGCCGCCGCTCCCGTCAGATGCTCCGCGGATTCCCATCGAAGGCCGTCTCATCCGGGTTGTCCTCTCAACTCGCGTCAGCCGGGCGGACCGGTGTGACCACGGTCACCGCTGGATTGCCGTCACCGAGTTCCCGGCGCTGTCGGTGATCCACAGGTGGCTGCCGTCGAACGCGACCTGCTCAGGAACGCTGAAGCCATACCTGCCGCGGCTGAGGACGACCGGCACTCCCGTTCCGAGCGTGAGCTGCCCGGGCAGCAGGCCACCTCCGCCTGGCGATCCCGGCGGCCCCTGGGCGCCGGCCGCTCCTCGCGATCCCGCCTGGACCAGCGGCGACCGGAACACCGGATTGGTGGTGGGGATCCGGCCCTTGCCCGCAGTGTTGGCCGCGTAGCTCGAGCCGCCGTATGCCACGGCGTCGAGCGCTTCGTAGGAGGTGGACCGGTTCCAGTTGCCGCGCCATGTGATGCCCTGATTCCAGGACACGGCCTTTTCCCCGGTATGGCATCCCTGGTGCGTGGCGGGATCGACCAGCCGCAGCGCGCCGGTCCTCGTGGAGTAACAGCCATGGAACACCCCGGTAGTGCTGTCGGGAATGGCCGCCAGCGCCATCCCGCCCACCCCCAGCGCCACCGCCGCGGGCAGCGCCGCCGCCACCACCCACCGGCGGGCCGGCCACCGCGACCGGAATCCCGCGCCACCCTCATCGCCTGCTCGGCGCGTCCTCATCAAGGGCCGTCTCATCCCCGGAAGTCCTTTCGGATGATCCCGCATGCCGCGGTTCGTGCCAGCACCACTCACCACCCGGCTCCTCGCGGCACCGCGCCCGCCGGCTCGTGCACATATGACGCCCAGATCGTCACGACCGCTGCCTCACCGTTCGGGTGCCGTGACGGCCGAGTCCGGTCTCACCTGCGGCTAGGTAACTGACGGGCTGGTGTCAGGGTCCCCGGGAGCGGCGGGTATAGACGCGGTTCCGGCGGACAGCTTCTCGTACGGACGGGCTGACACTGCGGCTGGCGGATCGCCGGTCAGGTCGCCAGCCCGTTCCTCGCAGCCCTGGTCAGGCGTGCCACTACCAGCTCGTAAGGGCGGCTGGCCGAGCGGGATCAGCGCGAACATCCGGCCGGCGACCTTGAACACAGCCACCTCGTCGCCGAACGGGTAGTCCTCTGCCGATCCCGGCTTGGCGCCGCATGCCGCGAACGGGACGGTGGCCGCTAGGGCGGGCCGATCCTGCGCGCCTGGAAGGTCTGGCCGGCCGCGCGGAGGCGGTCGGCGAGCGTCGCGCCCATCGCGGTCGCGGGCGTGAGGACGCCGGCCCGGTCGGGCAGGCGGTCGCGGTCGAGCGCGAGGCACAGCGCGCTTTCCCCGAGCATCACGGCGGTGGCGGCGTAGCCGGGATCGCCGCGGGCCCCGACCCTGGTCAGGAACCGGGCGCCGGTTGAGGTGCGAGCGTGGACCTCCATGCGGAACAAGCCCGCATGGCGGGTCTTCTCGCCAGGCCCTTCTCCGGGCTTGGGCAGGACCGGCCGGAGCAGCGCCCGGGACGGGCGCAGCGCCACCCCGGCCAGCAGTGCCGCGGTCGCGGCCGTGACGGCCAGCGCCCGCACGGGCGCGGCAGGGCCGGCGCCGAAGCCGGTGATCTCGCGGTACCGGAACCGGCGGCCGTAAGCCCATCCCAGCAGGGCGTTGCTGCGACGGACTATCCGGGTGTTGAAGGCGGCCATCACGAACGGCCCGGTCCACTGACCAAGGCCGGGGTCGTAGCGGGCCCAGGACAGCTCGCCTTCGTCGCCGAGCGCGGGTTCCGCGGCGCGGTCAGGGCTCAGCGCGTACGGGTCGGTGACGATCCGGCGGTTGCCGGCGCTGGCCCGCATGTCGTCAATCTGCCCCAGACCGGAGGCCAGGGTGCCGCCGCTGATTCCGCCCCGCACCGCCGTCACCACCAAGGTGGTGTCCTCAAGGTCTCCCGCGCCGTCGCCGCTGGCCGCTTCATGGGTCAGCAAGACACCCAGATCGGAGGGGACGGAGTCGAACCCGCAGCTATGCACGATGCGGGCCCCGGTGCGGACGGCAGCCTCGTGGCAGCTGGCGATGGTGTCCCTGATGAACAGCACCTCGCCGGCCAGGTCCGCGTAATCGGTCCCGGCTTCGGCGCATGCCCGGGCCAGCGGCAGGCCGAGCCGGCGGTACGGGCCGGCTGTGGTCGCGATCGCGCCCGCCGTCCGGGCAAGCAACCGCGCGTCCTGCTGGTCCGTCGAGTCGGCCGCGAGCAGCGGCCATGCCTGCGCGTCGGCACCCAGGCCGGACCGCACCTCGGCCAGCCGCCGCTCGGACCGGCCAGCCAGCCCGACGCGCAGACCGGGCGGCGCGTGGCTGGCCAGATAGCCGGCCGTGAGCCGCCCGGCAAAGCCGGTCGCCCCGAGCAGTATCAGGTCCAGCTCCCTGCCATCGCGCACCCGCTCATCGTGGCACGCCGGATCCGCGACCGGAACCCATGCGTGTCCCGGTGCGGGAAAGCGTCCCGGGCCCCCGGCCGGCGCGGCCCTCCGGCGCTAGCCGGCCAGTTCCACGGTCAGGCCGAGGTGCTCAGCCAGCAGGCCCGCGCGCTGGCGGTCGTGGGCGCTGAACGCGCCTGCCGCGCGGGTGAAGCGGATGTGGTGCAACGCACCCCCCAGCGGCAGTCCATCCTCGCGCACCAGCATGAGATCTCACAGTATGGTCGGCAGCCCTGACCCGGCTCCGCCGACCGGGCAGGCGGCCGGAAGTGCTAGCGCGCTTTCCGCCTGACAATCCTGCGCTTGCGCAAGGACTCCAGCCACTCCTGCCCGCTGAGCAGTCGCGTGGTCTTGGCCGACCTGACCTCGCCCGCGGCGGCAATCGCCATCGCGACGCCCGCAGCGGTCATGTCATCGGGTGCCTCATACACCACGAGCACGTCATACTCGCCAAACGGAAAGCCAGCCACCAAGATCTTGGCTCCCACGTCCTCCAAGGCCGGCCTGATCGCTTCCACGGGGTCTTGCGGCTCCCTGAGCTGAGCCGCCATCGACTTTGCGGTATAGGAGGCTTGGTACATGTAGAGCGCCATTGAGTTTCCCTCGGGTGGGAACAGGCGAAGGATCGCCTGCCAGTCCCTGTGACGCCCGGCGCTTGCGCGAACGCGGGCAAGGCATGGGGCTGGAGACCACTACGGTCTAAAGATCGTAGACCCGGCCCCGGATGGCGCACCAGCCCGCGCGCCGCAGACCAGCCCCTCAGACTGCCGGCGCGGCCCGCCGGTCACTCAGGCCGGTACTCTAGGCCACCCGGTAGACGACGAGCGACACGGCGGCATACTGGGTGAGGTACGCCAGGATGGTGGCCGCGTGGAAGACCTCGTGAAACCCGAACCACCGCGGTGACGGGTCGGGCCGCTTGCGCGCGTAGACGAGAGCGCCGAGGCTGTACATGATGCCCCCGGCCAGGACCAGCGCCAGCACGAGCGCTCCCGCTCCCCGCAGGAGCTGCGGCAGGACGAACATCGCGACCCAGCCGAGTGCGATGAACAGCGACGTGATGAGCCAGCGCGGCGCGGGCCGCCAGGTGGACCGCCAGATGAGCCGGGCCAGGATCCCCGCCCCCGTTCCGCCCCAGATGACCGCGAGCACGCCCAGCCGGATCCAGCCGCGCAGCGCCAGTGCCACCAGCGGCGTGTAGGTGCCGGCGATCATGAGCAGGATGCTCACGTGGTCCAGCCGGGCGAGCAGGTCCCTGCGCCGGCTGCCCAGCGGTGACCGGTGGTACGCCGCGGACACCCCGAACAGGGCCATGGCCGCCACGCCGTACACGGCGGCGGCGAGCCTGGCCGGCCACGTCGGGGCAAGCGTCACGAGCACGACGCCAGCCGCTGCGGCGACCGGGAACGCCCCCGCGTGCAGCACGCCCCGGAGCCTGGGCGCGACAGCTCCAGCCGGCCCGAACGCGCCGGCGCCGGCGGCGCCCGCGCTTCCTCCTCCACCCGCAGTACCCGAGATCTCGCGCACGGGACGGCTCCTGTCTCCTAGGTCCGAACCTACGGAATAGTAGGTTACCCATTAGTAGGATAGCCGCGCGCGTCCCGCGCCAGCCACTGGCTCGCGCCGCGTCCCGCGCCAGATGCGCAGCCGCCCCGGGCGCGGCCCGGCGCGTTCTGGGCCAGATGCGCAGCCGCCCCGGTCACGTGACCATGGCCGGCGTTCGGCGCCGCGCTCCAGCGCTTGCTCCGGACAATCAGCAGCGCGTGCCCGGCGAGCGCGAGGCCGGCGACGATGATCGTCGTGGGAACGGCACCGTTTACGGACGCATGGTACTACCTTTCGTGGTAACACATCTGTGACAACATCGTCACCCGCAGGTGCGGCTCAGTACGTGACGCCGGGGAACTGCTCACGAGCGCGCTCAAGCTGGGCGGCTCGCTCGCGGGGCCAGCCGAAGGCGCGGGCGGCCTGGCCACCCAGGTCCGCGGCCGCCGCACCACTGGTGAAGTGGACGTACTCACCCCAGTTCATCCGCCGCGTGTACGTCCCGTCCTGGTCGCGCGGGAAGTGCATGGCCAGCTGCCCGAAGAACCTGGCCATGACCGCGGCCTGGCCGCAGTCCCGCCACAGCGGGTAGAACCAGTCACGGAACCAGCGGGTACCCGGCTGAGGGAAGTCGTCAGCGTTGCCGGTGAACTGGCGATGAACGCGCCGGGCGGCGCGGTGCATGCCCAGCGCGGTGTAGAGGTCATAGATGTAGAACTCGGCCCACTTGCTGTCGCCCCAGATCTCGTAGGCGGGGGAGCCGTGGGTGCCGTTGTTGGCGCTCTCGACGGTATGCCCTATCTCGTGAGCGGGCAGCTCGGGGGCGAGAGCGTCGCCTTCCCGCCAGGTGTCCAGGCCGCAGTCGCTGACGTTGCGGTAGTCGTGCACGGGGCTGACGTAGTAGCCAGCATGTCCGCCACCGTGGCGCCCGGCATGGTGGATGGAATAGATGCGCGGGTCGGGCCCGAACGCATTGCCGTAGGTCGCCTTGGAGTACTCCCAGACCTGGCTGATGTAGCCGGGCAGCCACCGGATCTGCGCCTGGCGGACATCGGCATCCAGGTAGATCGCGCAGTGGCCGTCACTGTAGTAAAGCCGCAGCAGTTGCCGGTGGTCGAACCAGTGCTCCTGCCAGGTGTCCGGCGGGTTGCCCGCCTGCCGCTCCCGCTCCGCCTCCACCGGGTCCTCCCGCCTGGTCAGGTCGTCGTGCGCAGCGCTGCCTGGCACATTTCTGGCAGCATGTTCCCGGCTACCTTCGCGGCCAGCCGCACACCGATGACCGCGAGCCCGAAACCGTACCCGGCCGCACACGGCAGCATCACCCCTATCCGGATCGCGTCCGGCCCGTTCGCAGCCAGCACGGCACCGACGATAACCGGCGCGGCCAGCACCCCGGTGCCGACCAGGACGAGGAGGGCGCCAAGCCGGTAGCCGCTGTAACCTGGCGCGGGCACCACCACGGGAGTGCCGACCCGCTTGACCATCGGGTAGGGCAGCGCCGCGGTGAACAGGTTGCTCAGCCCCAGGGCGGCGCCGAGCCCGCTCAGGACGACGGGCGTCGCCTCGACTCCCATCCAGGGATCGCGTGCCGCGACTGCCAGCGCGAAGCAGACCGCGACGACAAGCGGTGCCCCGATGACGCACAGCACGAGGTTCTGGCCGGAGAAATAGGCGCGCAGGTCGCGACCGCGGCCCAGCGCCGTCGCCTCGAGGACGAACGCCGGTCCGGTCTGTCCAGCCGCGTTGGCGTGGAAGATCCCCACGAACGCGGCGCCGATGACCGCGCTTGCGAGGATGACCGCGGGATGATGCTTGTGGCCGAAGATCGAACTGGCCGAGACCGCGGCCGTCAGCACCGCGACGAGCGCCCAGTAGACGAGCGACAGCGGCTCGCGGCGCTGGTAGAGCCAGACCCTGGCGGCGACCGCGCCGCGCAGGCCCAGTCCGGCCAGCGGCAGCCTCATGCCGCGGACCCGAGACGACTGGGTAGTGGTGTCGGCGGTGACCAGAGCCCGTCCGAGCGAGCGGACCCACAGCCAGGCCAGGACGACGATGACCGCGGCCAAGGCCCCCAGGCGGGCGAGCGCCATGCCGGGACGACCGTCGGAGGCATCCTGGATGGCGTGCGCGGCCAGGCCCGGCGGCAGCCAGCGCATCCACGAGTCGAAGCCCGTGAAGCTCGCAGCGGTGATCTTGCCATCGCTGACCGCTCTGGGCACCACCTGAGTGAAGAACTCATACAGCGCGAACAGCGGGATGATCAAGAACGCGGCCAGATCCCGGCCCCGGCGCGAGCGAAGCAGGCTGGCCAGGGACGTCGTCGCGAACCGGGCCAGGGCGATGCAGAACAGAACCTGCAGCACGACCGCGAGCACCGCGATGATGACGCCGAAACCGCCGCTGGCCAGGCCGACTGTCACGCCGAGCAGGCCGATGACGTTGGCAAGCGGCCAGAAACCGGTAAACGACGCCGCCAGCAGGCCGGCCGCGAGCGGCCGGGTGCGCAGCGGGTACAGCGCGAGCGTCGCGGGGTCGAGCGTGCTGTCCAAGCCGAAGACCATGATCGGCGCTATCAGCCAGCCGAACGCGAACACGGTGAAGATGACCGAAGCCAGCTCCACCGACGTGCTCTTGCCGCGCAACCCGGCCAGGACGATGAAGGTGAAGACCGCGAGCAGCATGGCGAACGTGGAGCTGATGATGAAAGAGATCTTCGCCGAGTTGGACGAGCGCAGCGCGTTGACCAGCAGGCGCAGTTTCAGCGTGACGAGGAGCCGAGCCACGACAGCACCTCCTCGTCGGTCGCCCGCGGTCCCACCAGATCGATGAACGCCCGCTGCAGCGTCTTGCCGCCGCGAACCTCGTCGATGGTGCCGGTCACCACGATCTTGCCCTTGTCGATGATCGACACGTGATCGCAGACCTGCTCGACCAGCTCCATGACATGACTGGAGAACAGCACCGTCGAGCCGGATCCGACGAACCGGGTAAGCAGCCGGCGGATCACGTCCCCCGACACCGGGTCCACGCCCTCCAGCGGCTCGTCCAGGAACAGCACCGGCGGGTTGTGGATCAGCGCGCAGCCGAGCGCGGCCTTCTTGCGCATGCCGGTCGAGTAGTCGGCGACCAGCCGCTTGGCGTCCCCGGCCAGGTCCAGCACGTCCAGCAGCTGAGCGGCCCGCGAGCGCGCCTGGCCGGCCGGCAGCCCGCGCAGCCGGCCGGCGTACTCAAGCAGTTCCTCCCCGCTCAGCCGGTCGAACAGCCTGGCTTCGGCGGGCACCACGCCGATGGCCGCCTTGGCCGCGGGCGGGTCCTCCCACACGTCGATGCCGTTGATCAGGATCTGGCCGCTGTCTGGCCGCAGCAGCCCGGTCATCATCGACAGCGACGTGGTCTTGCCAGCGCCGTTCGGCCCGACGAGTCCGGTCAGCGAACCCGCCGCGACCTCCAGGTCGATGCCGGCCACGGCTTCCTTCTCGCCGAACTTCTTCCACAGCCCGCGCACCACGACCGCCGCTCCGCCCGTGCTGGGCGCTACCAGTCCCGGGTAGCGGGGCAGCCCGGTCTCCTCGCTTTCTGGTGTGCTCATCTGCTGCCTCCCTGCCTGCGCCGAATTCCCTGGCGCTCACTGCTACGTCATCGTTCCAGGCCGGAACGACGGGCGCCGTGTCACCGCTCATCGTCCCCTTCGGTTTGAGGGCCTCACTGCGACGCGATGGTGGCCAGCACGTCAGTCTCGCGGCCCTGCGGGCCGGCCAGGTCGCGGCGACCAGGCGGGGCAGCGCAGCGAGCACGAAAAGAACACTATGAGATCGGGCACAGGGACTGCTACCGCCAAGACCCTGGTGTTTGCCGCGAATGACGCCCCCCTGACGCCGCCGTGCGCTGCGAAGCAGGCGAGCAGACCGGCCGGAAATCGAGAAGCGTCGCTCGCTGACCAGCAGCTAGCCTGGTTGTCATGGAGATCACGATCCGTTTCCAGGAGCGGCGCGATGGCTGATGGAACGTCTGCCCGCAAGGCTTCCGGTGCGCCGGTGATCCGCTTTGAAGCGCAGGTGCGGAGAACCGGTGGCTCGACCATACTGAGGTTGCCCGATGATGCGAGTGCCACGCTGCCGTCCCGTGGCCAGGTCGCGGTCGAGGCAGTCATGAACGGGCATGCTTTTCAGACGGTCCTGGAGCCGGATGGCAGACGGGGGCATTGGCTAAAGGTCGACAAGAAGTTGCGGCAAGCACTGCAAGTCAGTGCGGGCGATACCGTGGCGCTCGAGATCGAACCGGCCAAAGACTGGCCAGAGCCCGAGATACCCGAAGATTTCCAGGCTGCCCTGGCCGGCGCGCCCGATATCTTCCAGATGTGGAAGAGCATCACGCCGATGGCGCGCTGGGAATGGGTGCGCTGGATCAATGCCACCAGGAACCCTCAAACCCGCGAACGGCGCGTCGAAGTCGGTATCGCGAAACTTCGATCTGGTAAGCGACGGCCCTGCTGCTTCGATCTCGCGGCATGCACCGACCCAGACCTGTCGAGGAACGGCATGCTCATGGAAGTGATGTGAGGGAAATCCTGGCGGCCAGCCGCGGCATCGAGCAGGAGACTGGATACGCTCCCGCCCGTGACCGGAGCCTGGCCCGGCCGCGCGAGGGGATGGATCTCGGCGCCGGCTGGGGCACCTGCGCGTCTGGCCCAATACAACGGGGGCACCTGCGCATCTGGCCCAAACGAACCGGGGCATCTGCCGTCTGAGACGGCAGCGCCATGGAACGGCTCCTCGTCGAGCGTCCCCAGGTCGCCGCCCATCGCCCCGGCCCGCCCCGCCCCGCCCCGGCCAGGCCAGGCCCTTGGTCCCTGCACCGGCGCGCCGGGCGCGCGTACTGTGCGCTCATGACGGTGAACGGCGAGGACCTGCTGGCCGACGGGCGGGCCGTCGTGCTGCGCCAGGCGGGCCCCGGCGACGTCGCGGCCATCACCAGGCTCTACCTCGGACTGTCGGCCGGGTCTTTTCACCGCCGGTTCCACGCCGGGCAGCCCGGGCTCGCGCTGACGCCACGACTGGCCAGGGTCGGCAGCCGAACCGTGTGCCTGGTCGCCGCCCCGCCCGCCGCCCCGGACTGGCTGGCCGCCGAGGCCAGGTACGTGCCCATCGGCGCCGGGACAGCGGAACTGGCACTGACCGTCGCGGATGACTATCAGGGCGCCGGGCTGGGGCGCCTGCTGCTTGAGGAACTGGTGCGGCGGGCCCGCGAGGACGGGCTGAAGCGCCTGCGCGCCACGGTCCTGCTGACCAACAAGCCGATGCTGCGCCTGCTCCAGGGCTACGGCTGGGCGCTGGCCGATGCCACCGAGGACTTCTCCGTGGCCTGCCTGGAGATCTCCGCCGTCGGCGGGATGCCCGGCTGGCCGGCGCGGTCCGCGGGCCAGCGGGTGCTGGTGGAACGGCGAAGCTGGTTCGACGACGAGCGGGTCACGGCGCTGCGTTCGGCTGGGAAGGACGTGCGCCAGTGCACGGGGCCGCTGCGGGAGGCGGGACGAGCCTGCCCGCTGGTCACGTCCGGGCGGTGCCGGCTTGCCGAGGAGGCGCAGGTGATCGTGAGCCTGCTGCCGGACAGCGACCCGGACTGCGCGGCCGTCCTCGCGGCCCACCGGCGGCGCTGGCCGCGCCTGCTTGCCCGCTGACGCGCGCCCGGCCGGGGCAGCCTCACAGGAACTGCCCGGCGGAGAACCTACCGGCAGCGCTGGGAACGCCGCCGGCAGGCGGCGCCGCGTGCCGGCCCGCCGGCCCGCCGGCCCGCCATCCCGTGCCGGAAGGGATCGCCAGGGCCGGCGGGAGCGGGCGGAGGCCGGCGGCCACGCGGCGGCGGACCGCGGTCGCGACGGCACGTATCCGCCGGCTGGCTGCGGGCGCCTGCCACACCGAGCGAATTGGCCACCAGGGTGTTTGCCTGCGCGGACCTTGAGCGCGGACGCAGGAATACCGGGGTGCGCCGCCTTGTTCGCGCGGGCATGACCGAACAGGCGCAGCAGACGCAGCCGCGAGAAAACGTGCAGTTCTGGTTCGATCCGCTATGCCCGTGGGCGTGGATCACCTCCCGCTGGATGCTTGAGGTGGAAAAGATCCGGCCCGTGACAACGCAATGGCGGATCATGTCGCTCGCCTACCTGAACCTGGTTCAGCATGAGGGCAAGGGCCTGAGCCAGGAGTACCTGGAGCGGATGAGCCAGTCCTGGGGACCGGTCCGGGTCTGCGCGGCGGCGGCACAGCAGGCCGGACCCGCGATCCTGGGGCCGCTCTACACCGCCATCGGCACCCGCTTCCACGTCCAGGGGCGCCGCGAGGAGCCAGGCGCGCTCAGCGAGGCGCTCGAGGAGACCGGGCTGCCCGCGTCGCTGGCCGGCGCCGCCGGGACCGAAGAGTTCGATCAGCTGATCAAGGACTCGCATCACGAGGCGTTCGACGAGGTCGGCCTGGACGTCGGAACCCCGGTCATCCGCGTTCGCGGCAGGGTCATGTTCGGCCCGGTGATCACGCCCGCGCCGAAGGGCGAGGCTGCCGGGGAACTGTGGGACGGCGTGTCGCTGGTGATCAAGGCCGACGGCTTCTTCGAGCTCAAGCGCAGCCGGGACCGCAAGCCCACGTTCGACTGACCCAGGCAAGAAGCCCGTTCTCGCGCGCCGCGCGCGGTGACCAGCGGCTGACGCGCGCCGCGCGGCCTGCTCGAGCTGTCCGACGCGCCGCCGAGCCAGCCGCGCAGCCCGCCGGCCCCGGTGTCGGCCGACTGACCCGGCCGGGCGCAATCGCGTACTGGTCAAGATCCCGGCCGGTGCGCCGGCGTCCTGACCGATCGCCCGCCGCCGGCCAGCAGGCTCCCGCGCGCAAGGCACGGTGACCGGTCCGGCGCCGGCGGGTAAATCCGCCAGGGCGGCGCCGAGCCGGGCGACCGCGGTGGTGTACGCGTGCGGCGGCGGAGTCGCGTAGCCCACGACGAGGGCGGGCGGGCGCTGCCCGCCCGCGTCGGCGCCGCAGTGGTAGTAGCGCAGGCCGGTCAGGCTGACACCGCGCCGCTCGGCGCTGGCAAGCACGCCGGGCTCCTGCCGCCCGGGCGGAAGCTCCACGACGGCATGCAGCCCGGCCGCGATGCCGGTGACGCGGGCCCCCGGCGCGGCCCGGGCGAGCGCCGCTGCCAGCTGGTCGCGGCGCCGCCGGTACGCCAGCCGCGCGTGCCTGACCTGCCGGTCGTAGCCGCCGGACGCGATGAACTCGGCGAGCGTGAGCTGGCTGACCACGTCCGGGCCACCGCCGCTGAGCCGTGCCGCGGCGGCTGCCTCGCCGAGCAGCCGGCGGGGAACGGCGAGCCACGCCAGGCGCAGTCCAGGTGCCAGCGCCTTGCTCGCGGTCCCGCCGTAGACGACATGATCCGGCGCGAGCGCCTGCATGGCGCCCACGGGGTGCCGGTCGTAACGGAACTCGCCGTCGTAGTCGTCCTCGATCAGCACCGCCCCGGTGCCGGCCGCCCACTCGGCGAACATCAGGCGGCGGGCCGGCGCGAGCGTCACGCCGAGCGGGAACTGGTGCGCGGGCGTCAGGAGCGCGGCGCCCGCGGCGGCGAGCACGCCGCCGTCGGGCACCGCGCCGTCCGCGTCGACCGGCAGCGGGGCGAGGCGCACGGGAACGCCGTGCGGGCCGCGGGACAGCACCTCGCGGTGTTCGGGCAGGCCGTACGATTCCACGGCCACGGCTTGTGTCCCGCGCGACGTGAGCACCTCGGCGAGCAGGGCGAGGCCGTGCTTGAACCCGCGGCACACCACGATCAGCTCCGGGTCGGCGGCGACGCCGCGCGCCCGGGCGAGGTACCCGGCGAGTGCCTCACGCAGCCGCGGCACGCCGCGCGGATCCGGATACCGCAGCACGTGATCGGGGGAGGAGGCAAGCGCCCGGCGGGTCGCGGCCAGCCACTCGCGGCGGGGGAACGCGGACAGGTCCGGCACGCCGGCGTGCAGGTCATAGCGAGGCCGGGCCGGCCGCCCGCAGGTCGCGTATCCGGCCGCGGCGCGCGGTGCTGTTCCGGCCGCGGCGCCAAGCGCGGCCCCGGATGCCCCTGGCACCCCTGGCACCCCTGGCACCCTTGGCATCTCTGACACCCCGGGCAGGCCTGACGCCCCCGGCGTTGCCGGTGTCCCGGCTGGCCCGGGCGTTCCCGGCGTCGCGGTGACCCACGTGCCCGCGCCGGCGCGGGCGGACAGCCAGCCCTCGGCGACAAGCTGACCGTAGGCGTCGGCGACCGTGTTCCTCGCGATCCGCAGGTCGGCCGCGAGGGCCCGGGACGCCGGGAGCCTGGTGCCCGGCGGCAGCCGGCCGTCGCGCACCGCCGCGCGCAGGGCTTCCTCCAGCGACCTTCCCAGCCGGGGTCCGTCCGGGTTCACGTCCAGGTGCAGGTCCAGATTGGCCCAATGCTCATCCACAGATTTGGACCATACCCCTGGGCTGCTGCGTCGTTACGGTGGAGTCATGATGACAACGCAGACCTTCACGCCGCGATTGGACTTCGAGGCCGCCGCGCCGGCCTTCTACCAGGCGATGGTGCACCTGGACCGGGCGGCCACCAGGGAACTCGACAGCGCGGGCATCGAGCCGCGGCTGCGCGAGCTCATCAGGATCCGCGCCTCCCAGCTCAACGGCTGCGCCTACTGCATCGACATGCACGCAAAGGACGCCCGCGCCATCGGGGAGACCGAGCAGCGCGTCTACGCGCTGCCCGCCTGGCGTGAGACGGGGTTCTACACCAGCCGCGAGCGCGCGGCGCTCGCGTTCACCGAGTCGGTCACGCTGCTCGCGAGCACCCACGTCCCGGACAGCGACTACGAGGCAGTGGCGGCGGAGTTCAGCCCGGCCGAGGTCGGCGCGCTCGTCGCCCTGATCATCGCCATCAACTCGTGGAACAGGATCGGTGTCTCCTCCCGCGCCTGGGAGCCCGGTTCGTACCAGCCCTGACGCGCGTCAGTTAGCCGGGGCGCCGCGGCCGCCGGGCGCGGCCCCGAGGTAGCGCAGCACCGCGAGCACCCGCCGGTTGCCGGTGTCGCCGGGAGCATCGCCCCCGCGACCGCGATGACGAGCGCGGCCAGGGACAGCAGCGCGAGCCTGGACGGCGGGAACACCTGACCGCGGCCACCGGCGGCGGCCCGCAGTACGTGCAGATCGCCGCCAATCCCGCGGCGACCCGCTCGATCAGCGTCGACACCGGCGGCGGCGCGCTGCGGATCGCGCCAGGCGCCGGCCCGGGGGCGGCCCTCACGGGCCAGGCGCCCCCGGTCCCGCCCGGCGCCCCAGACGGCGTGACGCCGCGATCGCGGAGACTGCCGCGGGGGAGCGCCACGGGACCGTTCGGGATGAAGACGGGCAGCACCGGGGCCGCGGGGAAGCTGGCGGGCGGACCTCAGCCGGGTACGGCCGCCGCCTGCGTCACGTGCCGCAGCAGCAGCGCGGTCGTGACAGGGCCGACGCCGCCGGGCACGGGGGTGAGCGCGGCGGCCACCGTGGCGACGGCGGGGTCGACGTCGCCGGCCAGGCCGCCGCCGGCGGTGGCGTTGGTGCCGACGTCGATGACCGTCGCGCCGGGGGAGACGTGCCCGGGGCCGATCAGGCCGGCCCGGCCCGCCGCGGCCACGAGCACGTCGGCCTGCCGGGTGATCGCGGGCAGGTCGGCGGTGCGGGAGTGGCAGATCGTCACGGTGGCGTGCCGGCCGAGCAGCAGGTGCGCGGCCGGCTTGCCGACCACGACCGACCGCCCCACCACGACCGCGTGCCTGCCGCGCAACTCCACCAGGTAGTCGTCGAGCAGGGCGAGCACCGCCTCCGCGGCGGCGGGGGCGAACGCGGGCAGCCCGGCCGCCAGGCGGCCGAGCGATTCCGGGCCGGCGCCGTCCACGTCCTTATCCGCGGGGATGGCCCTGGCCAGGTCCGCGAGCACGGCGCCGCCCGGCAGCGGCGTCTGCAAGATGACCCCGTGCACCTCGGGGTCGTCGGCGAGCTGGGTCAGCGTCGCGGTGATGCCGCCCGCGGTAGAGGTGCGCAGCACGTCGCAGGCGATGCCCACCTTGGCGGCGGCGTTCTCGATCGAGCGCACGTACCAGGCGCTCGCCTCGTCGTCGGTCGCGGTGACCACGGCGAGCCGTGGCGTGCGGCCGGCGGCGGTCAGTTCGGCCGCCTGCGCCGCGGTCGCGGCGCGGATCCTGGCGGCCAGGTCAGCGCCGCGCAGTTCCCTGCCGTGCATGTCGCCGCCGGGCTGGATCGTCACCGGGAGATCTCCTCGCGGACCGCGGCGACCAGCCGGGCCGCCCGGTCGGTCACGCTGTCGGCGAGCCCGGCGGTTCGCGCGAGTTCCGCGACGAGGTCCTGGTCCCTGATGCCGGACAGGTTCGCCTCGATGTTCACCCGCGCGGTGACCGCGGCGGCGCTGATCGCCGCGGCGGCCGCGGCGATGTCCGAGATCACGTTCCTGTTGGCCGCCGAAAGCAGGTCCTCGGCCAGGCCGGCCAGCCGGACCGCCGCGGCCATCAGGTCAGCCGGCGGGCGGGAGGCGCCCGCCAGGGCGGCCGCGATGGCATCGGCCCTCGCGGCCCGCTGCTCCTCGGTGTCCCTGGGAAGCTGGTAGGCGAGCACGACCTTGCCGAACGCCGCCTCGTCGGCCTCGGCGAGTTCCAGCGCCTCGCCCGCCAGGCCATCCGCCGCGGCGCGGACGCGTCCGACCACATCGCTTTCGTGCCGCGGCCCGTCGCTGAACCGGGCGACCATCGCCAGGAGCGCGGCGGCCTGCGCCGCGTGCAGCGCGCCGGTGGCACCGCCGCCTGGCGCACCGCTGCGTGCGGCAAGCCGGGTAAGGAAACTTGCGATCGTCTCGTCGCGCATGACCGTGAGGCTACCGGTTCGCGGCCGGCGTTCGCGTGCTCTCGCGGCTACCTAACCGGGCTGTATCAGGTCAATCCGGCTGACACGCCGGACACCAGAAGGTGATCCGTTCGGCGCCGTCCGTACGCCTGCGGATCGCCTGGCCGCAGCGGCGGCACGGCGATCCGCCCCGTCCGTACACCCATGTCTGGCGGCCCGGCCTGGTATCGCCCGTGGTCACCTGGCCAATCCGCGCCTTGTTCGCGTCGAGCAGGCGGCGGGCGAGTTCCACCATGCGGTCGAGGCCGCGGACCGCGTCCACGGGGCTCCAGGGGCTGACCCCGCGCAGGAACAGGATCTCGGACTTGTACAAGTTCCCGATGCCCGCCAGGTTGCGCTGGTCGAGCAGCGCCTCGCCTATCGGGCGGCCGTGGTCCTTGGCCAGCCGCAGGACCGCCTCCGCCGCGTCCCAGTCCGGGCCGAGCAGGTCCGGGCCGAGATGGCCGACCACCTGGTCCTCGGCACTCGTGGGCAGGACTTCGGTGATGCCGAGCTGGTAACCCGCGGCCTGCCATTCGGCGTTGGCGAGCACGAGCCTTATGGCGGGGGTCTCGGCGAGCTTGCGGCCGGCCGGGACGATCCGCCAGGAGCCCTCCATCTTCAGGTGGGTGTGCACCGTCAGGCCGTTCCCGGTGCGGATCAGCAGGTGCTTGCCGCGGGCCAGGGCCTGGGTGACGGCCTGCCCGGCCAGGTCGGCGGTCGCATAGCGCGGCACACGGAAGTCGCTGCGCGTGAGCACCCGCCCTGCGAGCGCCTGATGCAGGCGCCGGGCGGTGTACCAGACGACGTCACCTTCGGGCACGACTCCAGGATGGCACGCAATCGTGGGATTGCATCGGGGCTTTCAGCCCTGGGCCCTGGCCGGGCCTGCGGCCGGCCGGCCGGCCTAGTAGCGGCCGCCGCCGCCGTACCCGGTGTTGCCGCCGTACCCGCCGCCGGCACTGGATCCGGCGCCGGGGTTGTACCCGGCGTTGCGCAGGGGGTCGGGCCTGGCGGGCCGGCCGCGCCGGTCCTCGTCGTGCTCGGCCGCCGCGGGCCTGGACGGGTACGGCCGGCCGGGGTAGGGGTATGACGCCGAGGGCGTTCCGCGGTCGTAGGGGCTGGCGGGCTGCCGTGGCTGCTGCGCCGGCAGTTGCCCGGGCCGCTGGCCGCCGTACGCCGGGTAGCGTCCGGTCCCCGGCTGCGGATCGGCCTGGTACGGGTCGTTCATGCTGAACGTCTGGGTCTGTTCGGTCAGTGCCGCGTCGTACTGTTCGGACGTGACGCGGGCCCGGCGCGACGCGACCCGGTAGGAGCGGCCGTCGGTCTTGGACAGTTCCTCGCGCGAATACCGCTTGCTGGTAAGCGGGTCGTCGTCGGCGCCGCGCGTGACCGCGTGGCGTCCGGCTGTTCCGGTGTTCCTGCCCGGCTCCGGCAGGCTCAGGGCCGCGGACTCGTCCCGGCCCCACACCGAGGACGGCGTGGAAGCGGCCCTGGACGGGGCGGGCGCCGGGGGCCTGGCGCTCATCCGCGGGTCCGGGTAGCCAGCCGCGCCAACCCGGTCGATCCGCTCCGTCCGGTCCGCCCAGTCGAGGCGCTCGGGACGCTCTGGGCGCTCCGTGCGCTCGGGCGGACGGCTGGCGCCGCGGCCCGTGTTCGGCTGGAAGCTGGGGGACAGCGCGGGCTGTGCGACCGTCGGCTGGGCCTGGCCCGACATGGTCGGGCTCATATGCTGCTGGGCTAGCCCCGCCGCTGGCCGTGCGGCGTGCGGCCCGGTCGCGGACCGCGTCGGTGTGGGCCCGGTCGCGGACCGCGCGTGGGCGGGCCCGCCGGACCGCCCGGGCATCGGCCCAGCGCCGGACCGCGTGGGCGTGGGCCCGGTGGGGCCGGAGCCAGCGGCCGGCCATGCGGGGCTCGACCCGGTGGGGGCGCGGGATATCGGCCCGGAATTCGGCCCGCCGCCCGCGCGCCCGATTGGCCCGGAGTTCGCGCGCCCGATTGGCCCGGAGTTCGCGCCGCCGGGCCGTCCGATTGGCCCGGAGTTCGCGCCGCCGGCCGAACCGCCGGGCAGTGGCCGGCTCCCGGCTCCCGGCGCCCGGGTGCCCGGCGCCCCAGCCCCCTGGGCTCCGGGCGGATACCCGGCCGTGCCGGGCGCCGGCCCCAGGCGGCCGGACCCGGTTCGCGACTCGCTCCCGAAGCGGGACTCTGTGGCCGCTGGCCGGCCGTCCAGGCGCGAGTCGCCCGCCGCGCGCGCCGCGCCGGCCTGCCGTGCCATCGGCCGGCTGCCCGCGGCCTTCATCGGGTCGGCGTCGAGCGCGGAACTCGTCGAGGCCAGCGGCCTATCGGCGGCCACCGATGCCCAGTAGTCCTCGTCGGAAACGCCGTCATCGGGCCAGATGTCGTCGCCCCTGTCCCGCCGTCCCAGGAGCCGACGGCGCTCGCCCCGGTCACTGCGGTCAGCCCCGTCGGTGCGGTCACCCCGGTCGGAGCGCTCAGTGCGGCGCCTGCGACCGCCGCCGGGCTCGCCGTCGGACGGGCTGTCTGCCTCGTACCCGCCGGTCGCGTACTCGCCGGTCCGGTAGCCATCGTCCTGGCCGTGGGCGTCCTTACCGTGCGCGTCCTGGCCGTAGGCGTCCCGCTGGTAGGCGTCACGGCCGTACCTGCCCGCCTGCCCGCGAGGGGCCTGACCCCGCTGCGGTCCCGCGCCGTAGCCGTGTTCCTCGTCCCTGCGTCCCCGGTCGCCGGCCCGGCCGCCGGGCCGCGAGCCAGCGGCCCATCTGCCCTTGATCCCCTCGGGGGAGAAGTACTCGTCTGGCGACCAGTCGTCGTCCTGCTGGTACTCGCCGGGTGCGTAGTTGTAGTCGCCATAATCGGAGTCGGCTTGGCGGCCGGTGCCACGCTGATCGGACCGCGAAGTACGGCGACTCAGAAACGACATCCCTCACCACCTGGCAGAACACGGCCTAGTGGTAGCGCTAGCGAGGCGCGCGCGGCCATCTACGCGAGCCTGCCCCCGTTATTCGCGAGCACCTTGAAACCAGCACTGGTTCCACCGATTCTTACCGACCTCAAGCACGCCTGTCTGCCGAATCGCAAACTTTGTCACCGAATAGGGCAAAAAGGATTAGTTACGACACTTGGGTTGACACGTGGTCATAATGAGGTCGCTGTGACCGGCAGCCTGCCCCGTCCGATCGTCGCCGCCGCGATCGCCTTCCAGGCGGAGATAAGCGAGGTGCCGTCCGGCAGGTTGAGCGTGGTGTCCAGCGCGTAGACCGTGAACCGGTAGGAATGGCCCTGCGGGCCCGGGCAGGGCGGGTCATAGGCGGCGTGGCCCGCGCTGTTTTGCGCCTGCCGGGCGCCCGGGGGCAACTGGCCTTCCGGGATGTCCGAAGTCGCCGGGTTGATGTCGAAGACGATCCAGTACACATACGGCGTGATCGGCGCGTCGGAGTCATCGAACACGAGCGCGAGGCTCTTCGTGCCGGCCGGCGCCCCGGCCCAGCCGATCGGCGGGCTGACCGGCCTGCCGTTGGCGCAGGTATACCGCGATGGCATTATGTTCTGCACGAACGCCCCGCTGCTCACCGTCATCACGGTCGGCGTGAAGATCGTGATGTCGGAGCCGAGATCGCATCCCGCGGCCGGCAAGGCGCAGCCGATGGCCGCCACCGCGACCGCGAACCGCCGCGCCAGACCTGGGCGGCTCGCGGGAACAAGGCGGCCTGAGGGAACAAGGCGGCCCGCTGGAGCGAAGTGGCGCGCGAAGCCTAGGCCGCGCGCGAGGACCGCGCCGGGCGCCCGTGCCGCCGTGCCAGCCCGTCGCGGGCTTGTGCCGTCCACCTGTTCACCTCCGCTGCCCCGATCTTAGGCGCGTTATGTGGGTTGATCTACGCCGGGAGGAACCCGGCCAGGCGGAGCCGCAGCAGGGTGTGAGCGGCGATGGTCGCGGCGGTACGGGTGAGCAGCCCCCAGAAGCTGTGGGCGCCGTGGCGGGCGAGGTCCATCAGTTCGGTGATTTCTCCGAAGCTGGCCTCGACCCGGTTGCGCCACTCGGCGATGATCTTCTGCAGGATCGGCGGCATCCGCTTGCGCTGGTCCCTGGTGGGCGGGACGAGCACGGCGGTGCCGCGGGCGGCCTGCTGCGCGGCGAAGGCGGCGCCGTTGAACCCCTTGTCCGCGAGCAGGTCACGCGGCGGCGGCCCGGCCTCCAGCAGGTCAACGGCCACCTCGCGCTCGTTCACCGCGGCGGGCGCGATGCTCCAGGCGCGGACGATGCGGCTGCCCAGGTCGGTCTTGATCGCCAGCCGGAACCCGTAGAACCATTCGGCGTGCGCAGCGTCGCGGCCGAACTGGGCGTGCAGGCCGTTCGCTGCAGCCGGGGGCGGGGCCCGGCCGGGCCGGGATGGCGACGGTCCCGGCAGCGATCGCGTCGTCGATCAGCACGTAGACGTAGACGAGCAGGTCCTCGGTTGGCAGCATGGGGGGCGCCTCTGCGGTCAGACGGTCTTGGGCAACCGCCTGTATGCCGCAGAGGCACCTTCATGATCAATAAGACACGCCGAGATGAACCCGCATACCTCACCTGAGATCACTGGTCGTGTTCCGCGACGATTCTTGCTCTCGCTCGGCAGCGGCTCGTGGCCGCAAGCGCCTTATGCCGGGGGCTAGTTCGCTGGCCGTGCAGTAGAGGATTGATTCTAGTATGATTCCTCTATGGCCAGGACGGCGGTGTTCACGAGCGGCCTGTTGCTCGATGCCGCGGAGCGGCTGGTGGCTGCTGGCGGGCCCCCCGCGCTGACAGTCGAGAGCCTGTCGTCGGCGAGCGGGGCCGCGGTCGGGTCGATCTACCACCGGTTTCCCTCGCGCGCGGTGCTGGCCGCCGAGCTGTGGATTCGTGCCGTCGAGCGTTTCCAGGAAGGGCTGATCGCGGC
>DAHVAN010000376.1 GCA_027314595.1 Actinomycetota bacterium
CTGGTCTGGCTCGGCCATCACGCCAAGATCAAGCCGTGGGGCCTGTTCGCGCTCTACGTGGCCGGGTACTCCGCGTTCCGGATCTTCGAGGAATCGGTGCGGATCGACTCCTCGGAATACTTCCTCGGCCTGCGCCTGAACCTGTACATCGCGATCGCCGGCACGCTGGCCGGGTTCGTCTGGTTCGCCCTCGTGCAGCGCCGGCCCGGCCGGCCCGTCGTGCTGCGCCCCGCCAGCGACAGCCCGGCACAGGGCGCGGCGAAGGACCCGGCTGAGCCGCCAGGGACCGTTCGGAAGACCGAGAAGGGATGGAACGCCGAGCCCTCGGCCTGAGAGCGGGACCCTCACCGGTGACCGGCGCCGCATTCCTGTGTTGCTTCTGTGATAGAACTATTAATACTTCTATCGCAGAAGCGAGAGCGAACGACTTGGAGCCTGCGCGTACGGCCCGGAACTGGCCGCCTGCCCGCTCGTGCCGGAGGGAGGCCGCGTGATGACGGCGCCGCGCGAGGCGCCCCCCGGCCGTGGTGCGCGCCCTGGCGTGCCGTCGCGCCAGCCCGGCGGGTCAGCGGCGGGCGGCGCGGGCGGACAGCGATGACAGGTGAGCGGGCCAGCGATCAGGCGCGGGCCCCGCGGCTGGTGATCAGCTCGCGGATGACGCGTGAGCCGGACAGCGAGCGGGTGCGGGTCCCGCAGCCGGTGATGAGGTCGCGCCTGCCGTCCGGCCGGGGGGCCACCGAGCAGCCGAACGTCACCGGCGACGGCGAGGCCGCCCTGACCACGGTCTTCTGGGTGCTGGTCCTGCTGACCGGGATCGGCGCCGGCCTGCTTGGCGACGCCATGATGGTGATCTTGTTCAACGTCCAGCACCTGGCGTACGGGTACAGCGTCGGCAGCTTCTTCCACATGGGCAACTTCGAGACGGCGGTAGAACACGCCTCGGCCCTGCGCCGGGTGGCCGACCTCATGATCGCGGGCGCGTTCGGCGGCGGCGCCTGGTACCTGCTGCGCCGGTACACCGCCGGGGAGAAGTCCGAGCTTGACGACGTGGTCTGGCGCGGCGGCCGGCTGTCGGCGCGCCGCTCGATAGGCACCGGGATCATCTCCGAGATCGTCATCGGGCTTGGCGCCTCGGTCGGCCGCGAGCAGGCGCCCAAGCTGCTCGGCGGGGTGGTCGGCAGCCTGCTGGCGGACCGGTTCCGGCTGACCCCGGCGCAGCGGCGGCTGCTGGTGGCCTGCGGCGGCGGGGCCGGGCTCGCCGCCGTGTACAACGTGCCGCTGGGCGGCGCGCTGTTCACCGCGGAGATCCTGCTTGGCACGCTGACCCTGCCCGTCGTGCTGCCCGCGCTCGCCTGTTCGATGATAGCCACCGTCACCTCCTACCTCTACCTGCCGGCCCGCGCCACCTACCTGGGCATCCCGCAGTACCACCTCACCTCGTCCCTGATGGTGTGGGCGGTGCTTGCCGGGCCGGTCATCGGCCTGATAGCGGTCGCCTACATCCGGCTGATCGGGTGGATCTCGCACCATGCGGTCAGCGGGCGCCGGGTGATCCCGGCGATGCTCGCGGCGTTCACGGCGCTCGGCCTCATCGGGATCGCCTACCCTCAGCTGTTCGGCAACGGCAAGGACATGGCGCACGACGCGTTCATCGGCGTGGGCGGGCTCTCGCTGCTGCTGATGCTGTTCGCGCTCAAGCCGATCGTGACGGCGATGTGCCTTGGCAGCGGCGCCTCCGGCGGCCTGTTCACCCCCACGCTGAGCACCGGCGCCGTGCTGGGCGGGGCGGCCGGCATCCTGTGGTCCATGGCCTGGCCAGGCTCGCCGTCAGGGGCGTACGCGATCATCGGCGCCGCCGCCATGCTCGGCGCCGGCATGCAGGCCCCGCTGGCCAGCCTCGTCTTGGTCATCGAGCTCACCTACAGCGGCTTCCAGATCATCCCGCCGATGATGACCGCCACGATCATCGCCACCCTGGTCGCCAGGCACGTTGACGGTTACTCGATCTACTCCGCGCGGCTGCGCGCCGAGCCCGCGTCCCTGCCCGCGGAGCCGGCAGCCCTGCCCGCCGAGCCCGCGTCCCTGCCCGCCGAGCCGCCAGTGCCGCCCGCCGAGCCCGCGTCCCTGCCCGCCGACGGCCGTTAGGCGGACCGGGCGGCTTTCCTGCCGGTCCCGGCAGGCCGTTCGCCGCCCGCGGGGAGCCGGGCCTGCGCTTCACCTCAGCCGCCCGTCCAGCCCCGCGCGTCCACCGCGTTGCGCCCGTCGTCGCCGGGCGCGATCGAACTGGCGGCGGCCAGCACCTACGGTGCCCTCGGTCAGCTTCCTCAAGGCCCCCGGCTACCAGGACGGGCACCCCGGCTGCTCCGAACGGGCCCGTTCGGGATAATAAGACCGTGAATTTCTGTCCGAACGGACCCGTTGCGACCGCGGCAGCCAGGCCGCGTGCCACGGCTTCGCCCCGGCCAGCCGGGCGCGCCGCTGCCGCGCGACCTTGGTCCTGTGCGCCCGGTGACGAAGGCCCGGGCAGGGCCTTGACCTGCCCGGCGTAGCGTCGCTCACGCCGGGCATATCGCGCTGGGTGAACTAGGTGCAGGAGGGGTGCTGATGATAGGGCTGTCTTCGGATGAGGCGGGGGTAAGTGGCCTTGCTCCGGTGATGCGGCTGGGCGGGAGGTTGCTTCCGCTGGCGGGCCGCGCGCGGGTGTACGCGTGCGGTATCACGCCCTACGACGTCACCCACCTGGGGCACGCCGCGACCTTCGTGTGGATCGACGCGCTGTGCCGGGTGCTGCAGGCGGGCGGCGCCGAGGTGATCATGTCGCGGAACGTGACGGATGTCGACGACGTGCTGCTGGCGGCCGCGAGCAAGGCCGGGGAGCCGTACGACGAGCTCGCGGCGATCCAGCAGTTCTATTTCGACAGGGACATGGCCGAGCTCGGCGTGGGCCGCCCGGCGTCCGAGCCGCGGGCGCACGCGTATGTCGGGCAGGTGATCGCGCTGGCCGCCGGGCTGCTGGCGCAGGGCGCCGCCTACGAGCGTGACGGCGGGGTGTACTTCCGCGGCAGGGACGTCGCGCTCCGGGCTGTCCCGGATGAGACGGCGGCGCTCCGGCTGGCCGCGGAGTACGGGGACCGGCCGGACGACCCGCGCAAGGACGACCCGTTCGACGTCCCGGTGTGGCAGCACTCGGGCAAGGGCGAGCTCGCCTGGGAAAGCCCGTGGGGCCCCGGCCGTCCCGGCTGGCATGCCGAGTGTTCGGCGATGGCGCTGCACACGTTCGGACCGGCGCTCGACGTGCAGGCCGGCGGTGGTGATCTGCGGTTCCCGCATCACGCGCATCAGGCGGCCATGGCGGAGGCGTTCACCGGCGTGCGGCCGTTCGCCAGGGGCAGGATGAGCGTGGGCGTCGTGCGGGTATCCGGGATGAAGATGGCGAAGTCGACCGGCAACCTGGTGCTCGTCAGCGATCTGCTGGCCAGCTATCCGGCGGCTGCCATCCGGTTGCTGATCCTGGACCGGCGGTGGGACCAGGACTGGGACTACGAGGCGGCCGGGCTCGAGGCGGCCGCGGCCAGGCTGGAGCGGCTGCACGCGGCCGCCGGGCGACCGGACAGGGCCGGCTCCGGGCAGGGGGCGGTCCCCGGGCAGGGCGCGGTGGCCGCCGTCCGCGCCGCGCTTGCCGACGACCTCGACGTGCCCGCGGCGCTGCGCATCGCCGAGGCCGAGGGCGGTTCCGCCGCCCGCGCCGTCGGCTCCCTGCTCGGACTGTGGTAGCCGCCGAAGGCCTTCAGCCAGGAGTCAGACGGCCCGTTCCCGGCCGGCCAAGCAGGGCTCGCGCAGGGCGCGCTTGAGCACCTTGCCTGTGCCGCTGCGCGCCATGTCCTGGACGAAGTCGACCGAGGCCGGGCACTGGTAGCGGGCCAGCCGGGCCCGGCAGAAGGCGATGACGTGCTAGCGGCATTGCCGGCCTTTCCGGTGCGCCTGGTCGAGGAAGGCGGAGAAGTGCGACTGGGCGACCGGGGATGCGAACAGCCGTGCGGACAGTTCTCCCATCGCGGCTCCCTCGTCGTCGATGGCGCGCAGCCGGTCGCGGGTGACCAGCGGCCGGGTCTCGCGCAGCCCCTGCGGGTCGGCGCGGCGCAGGGCGTCGAGCACGGGCGAGGCCAGGCTGTCCACGTCGTCCCCGGCGGCGGTGACCAGGCCGATCTGCGCGGCGGTGGCGGCGTCGAAGGTCTCGCCGGTGAGGAAGTACCGTGCGGCGCCCCGCGCGGTGAGCAGCGGGCGCAGCGGCAGCGAGATCACGGCGGGCGCCAGGCCGAGCCGCACCTCGGTGAAGGCGAACGTGGAGCGGGCCGACGCCAGCACGACGTCGCACGCGCCGAGCAGGCCGATGCCGCCGGCCCTGGCCGCGCCGTCCACCCGGGCGACCACCGGGACAGGCAGCGTGAGCAGGCGCCGGAAAAGGGCCAGCAGGTCCCGCGTGCCGTCCGCGGTGCCGCCGCCGCGCATCTCGTCGAGGGCGGCGCCGCTGCAGAACGTGGTCCCCGTGTGGGTGAGCAGGACGGCGTGCGCGTCGCCGGCCGCGGCGGCGCCCGCCGCGGCGGCCAGCGCGTCGCCAAGCTCGGCGACGAGGCGGCGCGAGAGCGCGTTCCGGTTGGCCGGCGAGTCGAGCGTGACGGTCAGCACGCGGTCGCCGGACGCGGCGTGCACGATCGGTGTCGCGGACACGAGTCTCCTAGTACGACTTGGGCAGGCCGAGCGAGTGCTTGGCGACGTAGTTGAGGATCATCTCCCTGCTGACGGGTGCGACGCGGGTGATGCGGGCGGCGCCGAGCAGCATGGCCAGGCCGTAGCCGGCCGCGAGCCCGTTGCCGCCGTGGCACTGGATGGCCTGGTCCAGGGCGCGGATGCTGGCCTCCGCCGCCGCGTACTTCGCCATGTTGGCTGCCTCGCCGGCCCCCTTGTCGTCGCCCTCGTCGTACAAGGTGGCGGCCTTGGCCAGCATGAGACGGCTCAGCTCCACCTCGATGTGACACTGGGCGAGGGGGTGGGCCAGGCCCTGGTGAGCGCCGATGGGGACGCCCCAGACGTTTCTTTCCCGCAGGTAGCGCCGCGCCTTGCCGATCGCGAAACGGCCCAGGCCCGCGGCGGTCGCCGCCCCCATGATGCGCTCGGGGTTGAGCCCGGCGAACAGGGCCTCGAGCGGCGCGTCCTGGCCGCCTACCAGCGCCTGCGCGGGAAGCCGCACGTCGTCGAAGAACAGCTGGCACTGCCGCTCGCTTTCGACGATGTCCATCTCGATCGGGTGGTAGCTGAACCCGGGGGTATCGCGCGGGAGCAGGAACATGGCCGGCCGCAGCCGCCCGGTCCGCGCGTGCTGGATACGGGCGACGACCAGCACGGCATCGGCGTTGGGCACCCCGGTCACGAACGTCTTGCGGCCGTTCAGGATCCAGTCGGGGCCGTCCTGGCGCGCGGCCGTGGTGAGGTTGTGCGAGTTGCTCCCCGCGTCCGGCTCGGTGATGGCGAAGGCGACGACGGTGCTGCCGTCCGCGATGCCCGGCAGCCATCGCGCCCGCTGCTCCGGCGTTCCGTACCTGGCGAGCACGGTGCCCACGATGGCCGGGGAGACGACCATCATGATGAGCGGCACGCCCTCGGCGCTGACCTCCTCGAGCACGAGCGCCAGCTCGTAGATCCCGGCGCCCCCGCCCCCGTACTCCGCGGGCAGGTTGACCCCGAGGAACCCGGCGGCGCCCATCTCCTGCCACAGCTCGGTGAGCGGCTCGCCGCGGCGGACGTGACTGACGGCGTACTCGATCCCGAATTTGCGTGCCACCTGACGGACGGACTCGCGCAGCGACTGCCGCTCCGCGGACTCGGTGAAACTCACGGTCATACCTCCTGGGGATGGTCGTCGGCGAGGACGGCGAGCACGGCGCCGACCTCCACCGTGCCGCCGGCCCGCACGGGCAGTGCCGCCACCCGCCCGTCCCTGTCGGCACGCACCACATGCTGGATCTTCATGGCCTCGACGACGAGCAGTTCCTGGCCGGCGGTGACCTCGTCGCCGACCGCGACGCGCAGGGCGACGACCGTGCCAGGCAGCGGCGCGCACAGCGATCCCGGCTCCGCTGTCCCGGCGGCCTCGGGGAAACGCGGAACCTCGGTGAACGCCACGGCGCCGGCGTCGCCGTCCACGAACAGGCGGTCGTCCCCTGGGTAGCGCGCCACCCGCCACCGCCGGACCAGGCCGCCGGCCTGCATGACGACCGAGTCCGGCGTGCAGGACAGCGGCAGCACGCCGGGCATCTCGTCGACGGCCACGCCGCCGCGGCCGAACCGGTAGCCGACCCTGTGCTGGCCGGCCGGCCCGGTCAGCACGCTCCGTTGCGGGCCCGCCGGCACGTTGCGCCAGCCGCTCGGC
>DAHVAN010000377.1 GCA_027314595.1 Actinomycetota bacterium
CTGGTCTGGCTCGGCCATCACGCCAAGATCAAGCCGTGGGGCCTGTTCGCGCTCTACGTGGCCGGGTACTCCGCGTTCCGGATCTTCGAGGAATCGGTGCGGATCGACTCCTCGGAATACTTCCTCGGCCTGCGCCTGAACATGTACATCGCGATCGCCCTGACGCTGGCCGGGTTCGTCTGGTTCGCCCTCGTGCAGCGCCGGCCCGACCGGCCCGTTTCCGTCCGCCCGCGGAGTGCGCGCAATGCGCTGAGCGAGGCCTCAGCCGGCCAGCCGGCCGCCTCGGACGCCGAGCCGGCCGGCTCCGACGGCGCGGACACGGGGGTCACCGGCTCCGACGGCGCCGTCGCGCTGGAGGGGGCGCAGGGGGACTCCGGTGCAGTCACCACCGTTCGTTCGGAAGAATAGCTATCGCGGCCGTAGCGCCGGCGGTGCCAGGCGCGCGACAGAAAACCGTTAGGCCGATGGCGCACTGGGTCCGCATAGTGGGCTTATGCGTGTGACGTTTCCGCGTCCGGCTGACCACGAGGTGGCGTACGCCGTGGTCGAAAGGGACGACGGGGTGGTCTACCGGCTGCTGGGCGGCCGGGCGGGGACCGCGCTGCCGCACGACATCAGGCATCTGATCGTCGAGCGCGAGCTCGGCGTAACCGACGGGATCTGGGGCGGCATCGCGGCCGGCGCGGTGTTCGCCGGCATGCGGCAGCTGAGGGGGCGGCGCCCGCCGCACGCCGCGGAGCATCCGGCGGAACGCAGACGCGGGTACCGGGATCGGATGCTGCGCGCCGAACTGCTCGCCGACCTCGTGGAGAAGGTCGCCGCCCTCGGCAACCCCACGCCGGACGAGATCAGGCGGCTCAGCGCGGCGAAGGTGCCGGTGCTGCGCGATGCCGTGCCGTCGCCTGAGGCGCTGGCGACGGCGGCGTGCGCGCTGCAGGTCGAGGCGGCGCGCTGGGCCAGGCTGCGCCCGGGTCAGGAGCTGCGGTACGAGTGGCCGTCATCGCGGGTGCGAATCCCCGGGCAGGCGCGGCGACGAGGTTCCCCGTAGGCCGCCGTCGCCGCGATATCGGCTGGTGCCCGGCCCGTCCGGCGCGACAAAGGTGTGGGAAGGTGTGGGAATGCACGACGAAGGCACCTCATCGCGCCCGCCCGAGATCATCGACGCCGGCCCGGCCGTCCTGCGCCGCTGGCGGGCCGCCGACCTGGAGGCCGCGTGCGAGGCGGTGCTGGCCTCGCTCGAGCATCTGCGCCCCTGGATGCCGTGGGCGGCGGACTTCAGCCGCGCATCCCAGGCCGAGTTCCTGGCCGGCAGCGAGCGTGACTGGGAGTCGGGCGTTGCGTACGACTACGCGCTGCTCGTCGACGGTGCGATCGCGGGGTCCGCCGGCCTGATGGCGTGTATCGGGCCAGGCGGCCTGGAGATCGGGTACTGGGTGCACCAGGCGTACACGCGGCGCGGGCTGGCGACCGCGGCGTCGGCGGCCCTGACCGAGCAGGCGTTCGCGCTGCCAGGCATCGACCGGGTGCAGATCGTGCACGACAAGATGAACGTGGCCAGCGGCGGCGTGCCGCGCAAGCTCGGCTTCAGGGAAATCGGGCCCCGCCTCCTGCAGGAAAGGCCGCCGGGGGGCACGGGCATGGGCGTGGCCTGGGAAGTGACCCGTGGCGAGTGGCGGCGTGAATGGCTTCACGCCGCGCGGTAACGTATGCGGTCATGGGCGAGGACGCGGATCTGGACAGGGAACTGATGGCGCTGGCCCTCGGCCAGGCACGGGTCAGCCTCGAGGCGGGCGGTGTGCCGGTCGGGGCCGTCCTCGCGGCCGGCCGCGAGGTGATCGCCGCCGGGCATAACGAGCGGGTCCAGCGCGGTGACCCCGTGGCGCACGGCGAGATCGCCTGCCTGCGCAACGCGGGCCGCCGCCCCTCCTATGCCGCCACGACTCTCTACACGACGCTGTCACCGTGCCAGATGTGCAGCGGCGCGATCTTGCTCTTCCAGATCCCGCGCGTCGTGGTGGGCGAGGCCCGGACCTTCGCCGGGGACCTCGGCTTCCTGCGCGACCGCGGCGTGGAAATCGCGCTCCTCGATGACCCCGGCTGCGTCGCCGTGATGCGGCAGTTCCAGGAGCGCTACCCGCAGGTGTGGAGCGAGGACATCGGCGGCCGCTAGATGTTGTCGTCACACCTGTTGCCCGAATTGTCGCGATGCGTTCGCAGGTGACCCTGGAGGATACACTCCCACCTTGTGAGCAGCGTAGTTCCGGCCGAGCTCGGCGAGCGGTTTCCAGACGTGGCGGCGCTGACGGCCGCCCTCGACAGGACCGGCTATCTGGCCGGGGATCAGCTCTCGGCAGCGCTGTTCCTCGCGGTGCGGATGGGGCAGCCGATTCTGCTGGAAGGGGAGCCCGGCGTCGGCAAGACCGAGGCGGCCAAGGCACTCGCCGCCGCGCTCGATACCGCGCTCGTGCGGCTGCAGTGCTACGAGGGCATCGCGGCCGCCGAGGCGCTTTACGAGTGGAATTATCCGCGGCAGCTGCTCGCCATCCGGCTGGCCGAGGCCACTCACGAGCAGGTCAAGGACACCGACCTGTTCCGCGAGGACTACCTGCTTGCCCGCCCGCTGCTCACCGCGCTCGACCACCCGGGGCCGCGGCCCGCGGTGCTGCTCATCGACGAGGTGGACCGGGCCGATGACGAGTTCGAGGCGTTCCTCTTCGAGATGCTCGCCGAGTCTTCTGTCACGATCCCCGAGCTCGGCACCCGGCACGCCGTGATTCCCCCGATCGCGATCCTCACCTCGAACCGGACCCGTGACCTGCACGACGCGCTCAAGCGGCGCTGCCTCTACCACTGGATCGGCTACCCCGACGCGGCCCGGGTCGCGCAGATCATCAGGCGCCGGGTACCCGCCGCGAACTCGGAGCTCGCGGGCGAGGTGGCCACGGCGGTCAGCAGGCTGCGCGGGCTCGACCTGACCAAGCCGCCGGGCGTCTCCGAGGCGATCACCTGGGCGTCGGCGCTGACCGTGTTCGGCGCCGCCACGCTGTCCGCCGAGGCTGCCGGGCTGACGATGAGCGTCGTGGTCAAGTATCCCGAGGACGAGCAGACGGTCAGGGAGGCCGGCCTGGTTTCCGTCGTGGGGCATGACTGACGGCGTCCGCTCTCCCGACGCCGGCGGCCCTGGCGGCCCGAACGGCTCAGCCGGCCATGGCCCCCCCGGCGGGTCCGGCGCCCCCGGCGCGTCCGGCGCCCCCGGCGGGTCCGGCGTTCCCGGGGCCTCGGGCGGGTCCGGGCTGCCGCCGGTCGATGTCGCGGCGCTCGCGGCCGGGTTTGGGGTGGCGCTGCGTTCGGCCGGCCTGCCCGCCGGGCCGGAACGCTGCGAGCGGCTGGCCCGCGCGGTCACCGTGATGAACGCGACCACGGTGGCCGGACTGCACGCGTGCGCGCTGGCGACCATGGTCTCCGATCCGAGCCAGATCGACACGTTCGAGCGGGTCTTCGCCGAGATGTTCGCCGGTACCGTGCCGGGCCGGCCATCCGCAGGCCCGCCTCGGCAGGGCATGACCATCGAGCCCGCGCAGGCGCCGTCGCCGCCGGACTCGCCCTCCTCGGCCGCCGCGGGGGACCTGCCGCCGGCGCTGCGCCAGGTGGACGCTTCCTCGTCTTCCTCGGCCGGCGACGGGGACGGCGACGACCTGCCGGACACGCCGGCCATCCGGCGCGTCGCGTCGGCCGCCGAGCGGCTGGCCGGACGCGACTTCGCGCAACTGTCGCCGGACGAGCTCAGGCACCTCGCGACGTTGATGCGCGAGCTCACGATCGCGGTGCCGCCACGCCGGACTCGCCGCTACCGGCCGCACAAGGACGGCGCGCGGCTTGACATGCGCCGGACCCTGCGGCAGGCCAGGCGCACCGGCGGCGAGCCGGTCAGCATCGCCCGCCGGGCGGTCCGCGCCCGGCCGCGGCGGCTCGTGGTGCTCTGCGACATCTCCGGCTCCATGGAGTCGTACGCCCGGGCGCTGCTGCAGCTCATGTACGTGGCCAGCCGGTCGTCGGCCGGCGGCATGACCGGGGCGCCCGGCCTGGCCGGCTCGCTGCGGGAGGCCAGCCGCCCGCGCACCGAGGTGTTCACGTTCGCGACCAGGCTGACCAGGCTGACCCGGGCTCTCGCGGCGGCCACTCCCGAGACCATGCTCGCCAAGGCAGGGGAGGCGGCGCCCGACTGGGCGGGCGGCACCAGGATCGGCGCGGCGCTGCGGGAGTTCAACGACCGCTACGGGGTGCGCGGCATGGGCCGCGGCTCGGTCGTGCTGATCATCTCTGACGGGTGGGAAACCGGCGACCCCGCCCTCCTCGGCGCGCAGATGGCCAGGCTGCACAGGATCGCGTACCGGATCGTGTGGGCGAACCCGCGCACGCAGAGCGAGCGCTACCGGCCAGAGGTGGGTGGCATGGCCGCGGCCTGGCCTTATTGCGACTCCGTGGTCAGCGCGCACAACTTGGAGGCGCTCGGCGAACTGCTCGCCGCGCTGCGCTCCCCGGCCGCGAGCCGGCCGCCCGCCTCGGGCACCGGCGCGCCCGCCTCGGGCACCGGCGACCCGGCGGCCGAGCCGTCACAGCCTGCTGCCGGCCACGCCGGTCCGGCGACCGCCGCGCCTGGGGCGTTCAGCATCCCGCTCACGGAGCCGATAGCCAGGCGCTGGACCTGGCGCTGACGCGGGCTCTGGCCCCGTCGCTGGCTAGCCCGGCTGCGCCCCCGCCTCGCCCTGATCCCGCCCGGTCGCGGTCGCCCGACCCCATGCGCCCCACAAGCCCGGCCCGGCCCTACACGCACCAGATCACATTTATTGTGTGTAGTTTGGCCCTCTGCGCGGGGTCAAACTACACACAATCTTCTGACTTCACGCCAGCCATTGGAGCCAGGTGCCGTGGCCTTCGGTGAGGCCGATCGTCCGTCCGTCCTGCATGAGCACGAACGACCGTGTCTCGGGCGGCGGGGCGGGAACCCCTGGGACCACCTCCGGCCCCTCGTTGGAGATCCAGACCGCGTCCAGCGCCCGGACGGCCCGGGCGAACTGTTCGCGCTGGGGCGGCGGGACGTAGGCCAGGACGGCGGAGTGGTAGATCACAAGCGTGGCATCGGGCGGTGCCTGCCCGGCTAGCCCGGTCAGCTCGGTCAGCAGGTCGCCGCGGTATACCCGGGGAGGGTCACGGCGCGCCGGCCGGTCTCGCCCGGCCACACCAGGCACTCAAGCCAGCGCATGTCGTCGTCATCGCGGACGTCGAGCGGGTTCAGGTCAAGTCCCGCTCGCCACGCCACCTCAGGGACCCGGGACGGAAGCGGGACAGGCCCTCGCGGCTGGCACGCAAGAACCGGTGCCAGCGGGTCGGTGCCCGGGACCAGGTGCCCTTCGTAATCGTAGGAGTATCGGTCCACGAGAAGCGTGAGCCCGGCGCTGGCCCCCACCTCGATCAGCGCGAGCGGCTCCGGCAGCAGCGCGAACGCGGGCAGCAGCGTCGCGCACCGGGCCGGCTCGTTGGTCTGCGTGCTCCGGGCGAGCATGGTCGCGGTGAGCTCGTCGCGCCGGCCGCCGACCAGCATGCGCAGCGCGGCGAGGCCGGGCGGCTCGTCAAGCAGGTAGCTCGCGGCGGCGAACAGCAGGTTCGGCTGCCGCTTCGCGGCCGGCAGGCCGTCGAGAAACTCCAGGATCGCCCGGTCGCCTGCCACCTCGGTCGCGAGCCTGTCGTACCGGGGCGATCGGCCGCGTGCTTCCGAGGCGAAGTCGAGGTAGTTCTCGGCGGTGCTTGCCCGCAAGTCATGCCCGGACATCGACATGACCGCCAGGCTAGCCTGCCAGCCGCGGCCGTTCCGGGATGGGACCGGCCGCGGGCAGCGTCTGCCGCCGGCCCGCGGCGGGATCAGGCGACGGTCAGCTGGATCGTGTGGTAGCCCGTCGCGCCGTTCGGCTCGGGCGCGTGGCGCATCGCGGTCTGCGTGTAGCCGGTCTTGTCGGTTGCCCGCACCTGCAACGTGTGCCTGCCAGGGGTCGCCTGCCACGGGTAGTACCACTGCCGCCAGGTGTCGATCGTGTCCTGGACGGCGAGCTTCGCCTGGCGCCACGTGCCGTCTACGCCGACCTCGACGGCCTCAATGCCGCGGTGCTGCGCCCACGCGACGCCGGCGACCATCACCAGGCCCGCGGCGACGCCGCCCTTGGGCGTGTCGATGCGGGACTCCGTCTTGATCGGCCCCTGCTGGGACCAGCCGCGCTGCGACCAGTAGGCGTCGAACGCGCTGAACGTGGTGAGTTCCATGTCCACCACCCACTTGCAGGCGGACACGTACCCGTACAGCCCGGGCACCACCGTCCGCACCGGGAAGCCGTGCTCCTGCGGCAGCGGCTGCCCGTTCATCCCGACGGCCAGCAGGGAAACCCTGCCGTCCAGCACAGGGTCGGTGGCGACGCCCAGGTTCATCCCGTTGACGTCGCGCATCACGATCTGGCTGGCGCCCCTCTGGACCCCCGCCTCCCTGAGCAGGTCCGCCAGCAGCGCTCCCTGCCAGCGGGCATTGCCGATGTAGCCGCCGCCCACGCTGTCGGAGACGCAGGTCAAGGTCACGTCGTGGTCGACCATCGGGCGCTTCATCAGTTCGGCGAACGTGAGCGTCAGGGGCCTGTCGACCATGCCGTGAACACGCAGCTGCCATGACTGCGGCGACACCTGCGGGACGACCAGGGCGGTATCGACCCGGTAGAACTGGCTGTCTGGCGTGTAGAACGCGGACAGGCCAGGGATGTCGGTGATTTCCGCGCCCTTGGGCAGCGTCGGCGCCTTCACCGTGGGCGCGCCGATCTTCACCGAGGCCGTGTTCACGGCGAATCGCTTGTCCTGCAGGTACTGGCCGCCGAATCCGGCCGCCGCGGCGACCGCCGCCGCGCTGCCGCCCGCGGTGAGGAACTTACGCCTGTCCATGACCGCTACCTCCTTCGCGTCCATGCCGCGCGGGTTCGCGGCATTCGGGCATTGACAAGCAAGACGATGGCGGCGATGCCCGCGATGCCGCCGGCGATCGACGGGATCACGTCGGTGACGTGACTTTCCGGCCTGGTGATGGCGACGAAGGCGCCGAACAGGCCGAACAGGCCGATCCCCGTGACCCCGATCCACGGCCGCCGCCAGGCGAGCATGCCGATCGCGATGGCGATGAGCGCGATCGTGACGTACATGCCGAGCAGCAGCATGTTCTTGTCGTTCTCGCCGAACTTCTCGACGGCGAAGTTCTTGAGCGCGGGCGGGGTCCTGTCGATGAACGCTCCGCCGACGGCGATGATCGGCGAGGCCTGCGGCCGCACGAAGGCGGCGACCAGGTTAGCCACGCCGAGGGCCACGGCGGCCGCGAGGAATCCGGTGACGGCGCCGGGCGCCAGCCCGCGGGTTCGAGGCTGTCCGCCGGGCCTGTGCCCGTGCCTGGCGGCCCGTGGCCGGCCCGGGTCTTCCGCCGGAGCGGCACGGAACGCGCCGGACGTGCGCCGCGGCAGTCCCGCCCCGGGTTCGGTCCGGGCCGGCTGGCCCGCGATGTCCCACGAGGTCTCCCGCGCGAAGGCGTCTTGCGCGAAGGCGTCTTGCGTGCGCCGGTGCCCGCCCGTGGTCCGCTGCCGCGGGGCTTCCCACGGGGGCTGCTGCCGCGGGGCCTCCCACGGGGGCTGCTGCCGCCGGGGCTCCCGCGATGGGCGCTGCCGCGGAGTGTCCGTCAGGCCCGCGAAACCCTGGTAAGCGTCATGCTGGCCGTTCATGCCGCCGTAGCCGTTGTGGGTGCCCTGGGAGGAGGATGGGCCGTGCTCGTACGGCGCGAGCGCCGGATATCGCGGCGGGCGCTGGCGGCGTGGCGGGTCCTGGAAGCTCATAATCCTATTGACGGCGGTCTCGGCCCGGCGCGTTCGGCTATCTCGCCGCCGGTAAGCAGCTGGTAAGAACCCCAGGATCGCCGGACTCGCCCGGGCCTGGGCTGTCGCCTGGCTCGGCGGTCGCGAACGCTGGCAGGCCGCCCGCGCCGATGGTCACCGACACCGTCGGCCGGGGCTGCATGTCCGGCTGCCCGGCGGCGGAGACCGGCCCCGGTGCGACCCCCGCCGGAGCGGCCCCGCCCGCGCCCGCCAGAGCGATGCCCGCCGGAACGGGCTCGGCCGCCGCGCCCCGCCCGGCGGCGCGGCGCTCGAGCACGTACCGGACGAGGGCGCAGCCGCAGGCGATCGCGGCGCCCGTGCCCCACCCCACGCTCCGCGGGTCGTGCAGAGAGATTCCGTCGATGTGCAGGTTCGGGCTGTTCGCCAGGTACCCGCCGGCGGCGATCGCCAGCCACTCGGGGCGCCCGTCGAACGCGACCAGCATCACGAGCAAGATGGCGTACCACTGGAAGTGAGGCGTGCACACAGTCAGGGCGGCTGAGGTCATCAGTACGCCGCCGCGCCACGGCTGATCCGGGTCGCCATACCGAATGATCGCCAGCGCGACCGCGCCGAGCAGGACGACCGCCACCACGGTCGCGGGCTTGCCCTGCACCAGTATCCCGATGATGCTGAACCCGTTCCCGGTGGAATAGCCCTCCTGTTTGAGGTACCCGGGGAAGAAGCCGATGATCTTGCTCCCGACCGCCATCGCGTGCGGCGCGTACACCAGCCCGATCGCGACCGCCGCGGACGCTGAGATCAGCCACCAGCCGCGGCGCAGCACCGCGGGCATCACGAGGACCGGCGTCACCTTGGTCGCGATCGCCAGGCCCATCAGCACTCCGCCGAGCGTCGCCCGCCCTTCGGTCCTCGCCGTGGCCAGCAGGAGCAGCGCGACCGCGGTGAGCGCGACGCCGACCACGTCGACGTGCCCGTTCTGCGCCGCCTCCAGGGCCACCGTCGGGCACCACGCCCACAAGGCGGCAAGCCGCGGGTCCTTGCCCAGCCTGCGCAGCCCGAACAGCAGGATCAGCGTGACGGCCATCGCGAACATCGCCGCTGCCGCCTGCACCGGGGTAGTGGAGTTGTCGGCGGGCGCCGCAAGCTGCACGGCGAAGAAGTAGGCCTCGGCCACCGGCGGGTACACGGTGGGCACCTTCGGCCGGTTGAGCTTCGTGCAGCCAGCGACAAGGCCGTCGGCCCGGTGAACGGGGTCCACGCGCTTCTTCACGCAGTCGACGTACCTGCCTGGCCCCGTCCCCGACCACAGGAAGTCGTTGCGCAGCCGGGCGACCCCGGCGTCCGCGGGCGCGTACAGGTACGGATCGATGCCGGCGGCCTGCACCCTGCCGTCCCAGATGTACCGGTACAGATCACTGCTGTTGCGCGGCGGCCCGGTCAGCGCGACAAGCTGGAGCGCGATACCCCCGATCAGGATGAGCCCGACCGCCAGCTTGACCGTGACCTGACGCAGCAGCCACGCCGCGCAGGCGAACGCGATCCACGCGGCCCCTACCAGCACAATCGGCTGGATCCTTGCCGGGTCGAGGCTCGGCCGGGCCAGCAGCAGGATGAGGGCGGTCAGGACGGCCAGGGACGCGGCGATTCCGGCTAGCCGGATTTTGCGGCTCATGCGCCGAGGGTGCCATCACTGTGCGGGCCCGGGCCGTGGCCCGCCGGGGCTGTAAGCAAACCTTAAGCGTGCCGCAGCGAGGCGAACCAGCGTCCGCCTGATGACCAGGTCTGTTCGGCCGACAGGCCGGCGCTGCGGGCTATCTCCGCTATCTGGTCCACGCCCACGTAGGCCCATGGGAACCACGCGCTCGCCTGTCCGCCATGCCGGAGCCTGACCTGCTCGGACAGCAGGGCGCTGCCCGGCGGCTGCACCTCGACCAGCGTCTGGCCGAGCGGCCTGAGCAGTTCCGTCACCCGGCGCAGCAAGGCGACCGGGTCGCCGCCGATCCCGACGTTCCCGTCGGCGAGCAGCACCGTCATCCAGCGCCCGGTCCCCGGGACCCGCCCGAAGACGTCGCGAAGCAGCGTGAGCGCGCCCGCTGCCCGCGAGAGGTGCACGGCGTACGGGGTCACGTCGATGCCCAGGGCGGGGATCCCGCGCTCGGCGAGCGCGACGGTCAGCCGGCCCGGCCCTGAGCCCACGTCCAGGGTGGGCCCGCTGCACCGCTCCACGATCGACGCGTCCCCCGGGCGGAAATGAAGCCAGTCGTCCACCTGCAGGGGCGTCCTGCTGCCGTCGCGGTGCTCGATCTCCGGCCGCGCGTGCCCGGCGAGGGCCTCCTCGTAGAGTTCGCCGATCACGCGGTATCTCCTTACAGGTAGGCGGCAGGAACGCAGACCAGTGTTCATCCGCCCGGCGCCCTCACGTGCCCCGATGGGCGCGCCCTTACCGAATCGTCACGGACCTTACGATCCGGTTACGCGACGGCCCGTCCGGGGGTTCCGGGGCTGCAAGAGCCCGCGGCTCCCTCGTCACTTCCTGTATTCTTGTCATCCCGAACGAGCCGTGGCGACTGTCAGTCACCACCGTCCCGTCCCGGGGGCGACAGCGGAGATTACGGTGTGCTGACGGATCCGTGCTGTTTCCTGGTCCCGCCGTCACGCTCAGATCTACCGTGTAACCGTGAGGATCCCCGGTCTCGCGTGCCTGCCATCCGGCAGAGGGCGCCATGGTTAACAACCCAGATCCGCCAGGGCGGATAGTCGTAGTCGACGACGATCCCACCGTCGCGGACGTCGTCGGCAGGTACCTGGTCCGCGACGGTCACACCGTCGAGTGCGTGCACGATGGGTACGAGGCGCTGCGCCGCGTCGCCGAGCAGCCGCCCGACCTGGTCGTGCTCGACCTCATGCTGCCCGGCATCGACGGCCTCGAGGTCTGCAGGCGGCTGCGGGAACGGTGGCCGATCCCGGTCGTGATGCTGACCGCGCTCGGCGATGAGACCGACCGGCTCGCCGGATTCGAGACCGGCGCGGACGACTACGTCACCAAGCCGTTCAGCCCGCGTGAGCTGGCGATGCGGGTGCGTTCGGTGCTGCGCCGGGCCAGGGGCGCCGGCCTGCCGGACAAGCCGGACCAGGGCCTGCTCGCCGACCGCGACCTGACCGTTGACATGGCCGCGCACGAGGTCCGCGTGCGCGGCAAGCTCATCCAGCTCACGTCTCGCGAGTATGACCTGCTCGTGTTCCTGATGCGCAATCCGCGCAAGGCGTTCACCAGGGAACAGCTGCTCAGCGAGGTCTGGAGCTGGACGTTCGGCGACACGTCGACGGTCACCGTGCACGTGCGGCGGCTGCGGGAGAAGCTGGAGGCCGACCCGACCATGCCCAAGCGCATCGTCACCGTGTGGGGCGTCGGCTACCGCTACGAGCCGGAGTCTGCCTGATGGCCGTCCTTGCCAGCGCCCTGCCCGATGTCGGTCTATCGGACCTGGTGCACGTCACCTCGTGGGTCGGCGGCATCGCGGTGGCGACCACCATCGCGGGGGGCCTGCTGCTGAAGCTGATGGCCGAACGCTCCATCGGCGCCATGCTCACCCTCGTCGCTTTCGTCACGGTCATCACCTCGCTCGCCGGGGTGGGAGCGATCACGGTGCTCATGATGGCCACGCCCGCTGACCGCGACGTGATGCTGGAACTGCTCGCCATCGCGGGCCTCGCCGGGCTAGCGGTCGCGCTGTTCATCGGCCGCACGCTGACCAGGGCCAGCAAGACCCTGCTCGGCGCGGTGAGAGAGGTCGGCGACAGCGGCATCTACACACCGCCCGCCATCCGGCTCCCGGCCGAGCTCGCCGGATTGTCCGAAGGGCTGGCCGAGGCGCACGACCGGCTCGGGGAGGCACGGGCGCGTGAGCAGGCCCTCGAGGCGAGCCGCCGCGAGCTCGTCGCCTGGGTCAGTCACGACCTGCGCACCCCGCTCGCCGGATTGCGGGCGATGGCGGAGGCGCTGGAGGACCAGGTGGTGACCGACCCGCGCGAGGTCAGCCACTACCACTCCCAGATCCGCCGCGAGACCGACCGGCTGGCGGCGATGATCGACGACCTCTTCGAGCTGTCCCGCATTCACGCGGGCACGCTGCGCCTGTCGCCCCGGCTCGTCGGCCTCGAGGACCTGGTCGCCGAGGTGGTGGCCAGCGCCGAGCCGGTCGCGCGGGCCAAGGGAATCCGGCTCGCCGGGTCCGCGGTCCGCGGCATGCCCGTCTTCATCGACACGGCGGAAATGGGACGCGCGGTCAGGAACCTGGTCGCCAACGCGATCAGGCACACCCCGTACGACGGCACGATCGAGGTGATCGGCGAGATCCAGTCGGGGCTGGCGTGGGTGAGCGTGGCCGACGAGTGCGGCGGCATTCCGCCCGCAGACCTGCCGAGGGTGTTCGACGTGGCGTTCCGCGGCGAGAGCGCGCGCACCCCGGACCCGTCCGGCGGCGCGGGCCTCGGGCTGTCCATCGCCCGCGGAATCGTCGAGGCGCACTCCGGCCAGATCAGCGTCCGCAACACCGGGCCAGGCTGCCAGTTCATCATCAAGCTGCCGCTCGCCCGTCCGGCCGCGCCAGCGGTCTCTCGCCCGGCCCCGGCCTCGCGCGCCATCCACGCCGCCGGCTGAGCGTTGCGCGGGGCCCGCCCAGGCGCCTGCCGCGTTATGGCTTGCGTCCGACGGCGCAGAACTGGTCAACGTCCCGCGGTTCGCCCCCGATGTCGACGGCGTCGGGCCGCCATCGCGGGGTGGACACCACGCCGGGTTCCAGCAGTTCCAGGCCGTCGAAGAAGCCCGCGATCTGCCCGGGGCTGCGCAGGATGACCGGGGGCTTGGCGACCGGCGCGGTGAGGTCCAGCGTCCGGCTTGCCCCGGCCAGGATCTCGCCTGGATCTCGCAGGTCCGCGTCGATGTAGTCGCACGCGCCCTCGGGGCTGCTGGTCAGCAGGGCGCGGGCGTGCGCGAGCACCAGGGGATCGTTGTCGACGTAGACGACGCGCGACCGCGGCGCGATCGCCTGAGCGACCTGGTGGGTGTTGCTTGCGGTCGGCAGGCCGGTGCCGATGTCCAGGAACTGCCCGATGCCAGCCTCGGCGGCCAGGAACCGGACCGCGCGGGTGAGGAACCCGCGGGCGGCGCGGGCGAGCTGGACGATGTCCGGGTACATCTCCGCGACCCTGTCGCTCGCCTGGCGGTCGACGGGGTAGTTGTCCTTGCCGCCCAGCCAGTAGTTCCAGACCCGCGCCGAGTGCGACACGCTGGTGTCGATACGCGCAGCGGGCGATTCGTCGGTCATGAGACGCGTTCCGTGTCATCCCTGCGCGGGATCCTAGGCCTGGCGCAGGAGCCCTCTCAGGATGTCCCTGCTGACGGCGCCGGTAGCCGCCTGCACGCACACCTGGTCCATCACCGCCAGGTACTCGGCGACGTCGTCGCGCTGGTCGAGGTAGACCGCGCTGTTGAGCTGCTCCAGGTACACCACGTCCGGCACGTCGGGCTCGGGGAAGCGCAAGATGGTGAACGGTCCCCCTGAGGCCGCGTGCGGGCCGGCGCCGAACGGGATGATCTGCAGCGTGACGTTGGGCAGCTCCGTCAGTTCCAGCAGGTGCCGCACCTGGGCGCGCATCACCGCGGCGCCGCCGGGGGGACGGCGCAGCGCCGCTTCATCGAGCACGGTCCACAGCTCAGGGGCGCCCGGCTGAGTCAGCAGCCGCTTGCGCTCCATCCGGAGACTGACGCGCCGCTCGACCTCCCAGGCGGCCGCGTGAGCGTGGGAGATGAGGATGACCGCCCGGGCGTAGTCCTCGGTCTGCAGCAGGCCATGGACGAACTGGACCTCATAGGTGCGGATGATGGAGGCGGCCTTTTCCAGCCCGATGTAGAGCTCCAGCCATCTGGGCAGGACGTCGCTGTACCGTCGCCACCAGCCAGGGACGCTCGTCTCGCGGGTCAGCGCCAGCAGCTTCTCGCGTTCGGTCTCGTCGGTGACCCCGTACAGGCTGAGCAGGTCCGCCACGTCGCGCGGCCTGGCGGCGGTGCGCCCGCGCTCCATCCGGCTGATCTTGGAATGGGTCGCCCGGATCGCCTCGGCGGCCTCCGCGGCGCTGACATTGCTGGCTTCGCGCAGCCGGCGCAGCTGAACGCCCAGCGCGATCCGCGGCACGGTCGGCCCGCCGCGGGTGCCGTGCAGGGCCCCGCCAGCGGGCGCGCCAGCGGGCTCGTCGTTCTCTGGCTGATGCGAGATCATCGGTGCTCCGTGTGGGACGGCGGATGATCAGGCGGCCGGGGCCGCGAGGGCGGCGGATCGCCAGAGATCCCGCCCGAGGTTGACGGACTCAGCCAAGTGTCCCACCGTCTTGTCCGTGTTGCATAGCTAATGGCCCGCCAGCGCCGGCCGAAGCCGGGACCGCGGTCGGCGGCGGCTGGCGGATCTATGCTCATCGCATGGCCAGGTACTTCGACATCCATCCGGCCAACCCGCAGCGGCGCGCGATCGGCCAGGTCGCCGACATCGTGCGCGCCGGCGGCGTGATCGCCTACCCGACGGACTCCTGCTACGCGCTGGGATGCCAGTTCGGCAACGCGGACGGCATCGCGAGAATCAGGTCGATCCGCCAGCTCGACGACCGGCACCACCTCACGCTGGTGTGCCAGGACTTCGCCCAGCTGGGCCAGTTCGTGTACGTCGCCAACTCGGTGTTCCGGGCCATCAAGGCGGCGACCCCCGGCAGCTACACGTTCATACTGCCCGCGACCAAGGAGGTCCCGCGGCGGCTGCAGCACCCGGGGAAGAAGACCGTCGGGGTACGCATCCCCCGCCACGTGGTGACCCAGGCGCTGCTCGCCGAACTCGGCGAGCCGCTCGTCTCGAGCACTCTGCTGCTGCCCGGCCAGGACGAGCCCATGACACAGGGGTGGCAGATCGCGGAACTGCTCGATCACGCCGTGGACGCGGTGATCGACTCGGGCGACTGCGGCACCGAACCGACAACGGTGATCGACTTCTCCCAGCCCGACCCCGAGATCGTGCGCTACGGGGCAGGCGACACATCCGCCTTCGAGTAGCCACCGGGTGAGGAGCCACCGATCGACGGAGGCCCCGCTCCTTGCGCGCCATGGAAACGCTTATCGTCGCGGGCGCGCTCGGTGAGCAGGCGTCTGCCCGCCCGTCCCGTCGACGGCGGCGATGGCGGCGATGGCGGCGAGGCCAGTCATGCGTGCACCGGCGGGCGCCGCTCGCTCCACGGTGCGGCCTGCTCAAGCTGGCTGGCGACCCGGACGAGGACGTCCTCCCGACCGTAGGCGGCCGCGAGCTGGACGCCCACCGGCAGGCCGCCGGGCGTCCAGTGCAGCGGGAGGCTGACGGCCGGCTGGCCGGTCATGTTGAACTGCGCGGTGTACGGGATGAAGCTGGAGACCCGGGCGTACTCCTCCTGCGGCCCGGCGGCGGTGAACCAGCCAAGCTCGGGCGGGGGCGCGCCGAGGGTGGGCGTCAGGAGCAGGTCATGGTCGTTCCACCAGTGCGCCATCCGGCGCGCCCACATCCCGAACCAGGCCCGGGCCTGCAGGTAGGCCACCGCGCCGAGTTCCCTGCCGGCCCGCCGGTAGCGCGCGTTGCGCGGTTCGATCTCATCGTCGCCGATCGGGCGGCCAAGCAGCATCTCGAAAGCCTCGAACGTCGCCGCGGCGTCGGCGGCGATGATCGTGCCGAAATGCCCGGGGAGTTCCTGCTCGAACATGGCCGCGGGCGCGGACACCTCGATGTGGTGGCCAAGCGACTCCAGCAGGCGCGCCGCGACGGCCACCGCGGCGCGGCACTGCGGATCGTCGAGATAATGCTCAGCGCCCGGGTGGTCGAGCACACCGATCCTGAGCCGGCCAGGATCGGCGCCGACTTCCTGGACGAGCGGGCGCGGCAGCGGCGGCGCGTAGTACGGCTCGCCCGGCATGGGCGTGCTGATCACGTCCAGGACACCGGCCGCGTCCCGCACGGTGCGCGTCACCGCACCGTCGATCACGCCGCCGGCCCACGCCTCCCCGATCAGCGGCCCCTGGCTCACCCGTCCGCGGGTCGGCTTGAGCCCGACAAGCCCGCACTCACTCGCCGGGATGCGGATGGAGCCGCCCCCGTCGTTGGCGTGCGCGACCGCCACCATGCCGGCCGCGACCGCCGCGGCTGACCCCCCTGACGAGCCGCCGGTCGAACGGCCGGGATCCCACGGGTTGCGTGCCGGGGGAAAGCTGCGCGACTCGGTGGTCACCGTGGTGCCGAGCTCGGGAGCATTGGTGCGGCCCAGCGAGATGAAGCCGGCCGCACGGAACTGTTCGGCGAGGTAGGACGTCACCGGCCACGCCATGTCGCGCAGCGGCCCGAGGCCGAACGCCATGGGCTCACCCGCGACCATGCAGCCCAGGTCCTTGAACAGGATCGGCACGCCACGGAACGGGCCAGCCGGCAGGTCGCTCCCGGCCGCCGCCCGCGCCGCGTCGAACCTGGTCCTGATGACGGCATCCAGCCGCGGATTGACCGCCTCGATCCGGGCGATGGCCTCCTCGGCCAGTTCCCTGGGACTCACCTCACCGCGGCGGACAAGGTCAGCTTGCGCGGTGGCATCCAGCCACGTCGTCTCACCCACGCGCCCACGCTACTCCCGCACTCAACCGCCGCACCACCTCTCCCCCAGCAGCCCGCGCGGCCCCCCCGCGCCGGACGCCCCACCCCCGCGCCTGGCGCCGCATGCCCCGCCAAGCGCGGCGGCTCGCTGCCGCCGCCGGCCTGCCCGC
>DAHVAN010000380.1 GCA_027314595.1 Actinomycetota bacterium
CCTCAACGGCACCGACCACACCACCCACCGCGAGCAGAACAGCATGATCCGCCGCTACATCGCCTGGCGCAACCGCCACACCGGCAACCCCCGGCTACGCCAGATCATCGACAGGGCAAACGTAGCCTGACACGGCACTAGTTCATCGATCCGTCAACGCCTCGGCGCCGCCGGGCGAAGAACCGGTACATCCCCTCCCGGACCGCCGCGGGGTCGGTCGCCACCTCGGTGGCGGCCCGTCCTCCTGCACGGCGTGCATGACGACCAGCCGGCACCGCGATGCCGCCAGGACCGGGTACAGGCCCGGATCGCCGAACCCGTGGATGTCGTTGAGCCAGGCCGCGCCAGCCGAGACGGCGAACCGCAAGGTTTCAGGGAGGAACGAGTCCGCCGAGACAGCGATCCCGTCTGCGGCGAGCCGCCCCAGGACCGGGGCCAGCCGCCGCCGCTCCTCCGCGGCCGAGACCGGCGCGGAACCCGGGTGGCTGGCGGCGGGCCCCAGCTCGATGACGTCGGCGCCCTCGGCGCGCAGCCTGCGGGCGTGCGCGAGCGCGGCCGCAGGATCCAGGCAGCGGCCGCCGTCGGAGAACGAGTCCGCGGTGATGTTGACGATCCCGACGATCCGAGGGCTTCCCGCCGGAAGCAGAGGGGCGGACCGGGTGACTGGACTGCACATGCCTGGTCAGAGACATCCGACCAAATTTTCCCGCTCGCTACGCAGACCCCCGCGAGGTGAGACCCGGGCGAGGCCGGGCTGCGGGCGTGTGGGAGCCCGGGAGGCGCCGCGGCGGGATGGACGGGCTGATGGGCCAGCGCGGCGCGTTCACCGGCCGCCACGGAGGCTTTGAGCGCTCCCGCCCGAATTTCGTCACACCTGGCTGTGGTTCGCGACTGCGGTCACGATTTCAGAAATCGCCTCGTCGATCGGTACCCCGTTCTTCTGTGCGCCGTTGCGGTACCGGAAAGAAACTGCGTGGCCAGCTGCGTCGTCATCGCCTGCCAGCAGCATGAACGGGATCTTCTGCCGCTGCGCGTTGCGGATCTTCTTCTGCATGCGGTCGTCACTGGAGTCGACTTCGACGCGGATACCCTCGGTCCGGAGCCTTTCCGCGACGCCTTCCAGGTAGGGAACATGCGCCTCGGTGATCGGGATGCCCGCAACCTGGACGGGCGCCAGCCAGGGCGGCAGCGCGCCGGCGTAATGCTCCAGCAGCACGCCCATGAACCGTTCAATCGCGCCGAACAGGGCGCGGTGGATCATCACCGGTACCTGCCGTGACCCGTCGGCAGCGGTGTATTCCAGGCCGAAGCGCTGCGGTTCCTGGAAGTCCAGCTGGATAGTGGACAGCTGCCAGGTCCGGCCGATGGCGTCCCGGGCCTGGACCGAGATCTTCGGCCCGTAGAACGCCGCTCCGCCCGGGTCGTCCACTAGATCAAGCCCGGACTCCTCCGCGGCCTGGCGCAGCGCGGCGGTGGCTTCTGCCCAGTCTTCCAGGCCGCCGACGAACTTGCCGGAGTCGTCCCGGGTGGACAGCTCCAGGTAGAAGTCGGTCAGCCCGTAGTCTCGCAGCAGGTCCAGGACGAAGGTCAGCAGGTTTCGCAGCTCGGCATCCATCTGCCCGCGGGTGCAGAAGATATGCGAGTCGTCCTGGGTGAGGCCGCGGACCCGGGTGAGCCCGTGGATCACCCCGGATCGCTCGTTGCGGTACACGGTGCCGAACTCAAACAGCCGCAGCGGCAGCTCCCGGTAGGAGCGGCCTCGCGCCCGGTAGATCAGGACGTGCATCGGGCAGTTCATCGGCTTGAGGTAGTACTGCGCCCCGTCCACCTCCATGGGGGGGAACATGTCGTCTTTGAACCACCCCAGGTGCCCGGAGGTCTCGAACAGGTCCGACTTAGTGATGTGCGGTGTGTTGACGAATTCGTATCCGGCTTCGGCGTGCCGACGGCGCGAGTAATCCTCCATCGTCTTGCGAACGATCCCGCCCTTGGGGTGAAACACGGCGAGCCCGGACCCGATCTCGCTAGGGAAGGAGAAAAGGTCCAGCTCGGCGCCCAGGCGGCGGTGGTCGCGGCGCTCGGCTTCCTCCAGCAGCTTCACGTAGGCGTCCAGCGCCGCCCGCGATTCCCACGCGGTGCCGTAGATCCGCTGAAGCTGGGGATTCTTTTCGCTGCCGCGCCAGTACGCTCCGGCATTGCGCATCAGCTTGAACGCCGGGATCTGCCGGGTCGTCGGCACGTGCGGGCCGCGGCACAGATCCTTCCAGCACAGCTCACCGGACTTCGCATCGAGGTTGTCGTAGATGGTCAGCACGCCAGCGCCGACCTCGGCGGAAGCTTCCTGATCAGCGGCTGCCTCGCTCTTGATGCCGATCAGCTCCAGCTTGTACGGCTCGCCGGCGAGTTCCGCCCTGGCCTGTCCGTCGCTGACCTCGCGGCGGGCAAACCGCTGGCCCTGCTTCACGATCTGGCGCATCCGCGCCTCGATCGACTTGAGATCATCGGGGGTGAACGGATGCGGCACGTCGAAGTCGTAGTAGAATCCGTTCTCGACCGGCGGGCCGATGCCCAGCTTGGCCTCTGGGAAGATCTGCTGGACCGCCTGCGCCATTACGTGCGCTGCCGAGTGACGCACGACGGCGCGTCCCTCATCGGAATCGGCCGCGACCGGCTGCACGATGTCGCCATCGCCCAGCACCCATGCCAGATCGCGCAACTCGCCATTTACCCGGGCGACGATCACATCTGGATCATCGGCGTACAGCTCAGCGGCGGTAGTCCCAGCCGTCACCTCACGCCCCATCCGCTGAGCCTGACGGTCGAGCATGTGGATGCGGATCTGGGACACGGCGTCTCTCTCAATGGTCGGTGTTGAACTGGACGACTTAGCGGAGTTCCCATACGGGATTCCTTGATGCTACCTGCGGTCACGGCCGGGCTGGGCGGAATATCGAGCCGTGTCCCCGCAGACCACCCGGCGTAGCGCCGTCGGCGGGCCCCGGCGGCGGCGTCAGCGACTCGCGGCAGCGATCGCGGCGGCAAGATCGCGCATCCGGCCAATGAGCTCATCTGGCGCCAGGCTCAGGTCGACGGCGTGACAGAAGATCTCGATACCCGACTGGCGCACCACATGGCGGGCCGGATCTTCGTTGCCCCTGGCATAGACAAGATGGCCAGTTGCCTCCCGCAGGGCGCCGGTGACGAACTGCTCGAACAGCAAGGGCATGTCGAGAAGGAAGCCGTTCACCGCGACGTTCCCGGCATCGTGCTCGACAGAGGTGGCGTCCAGCACGAGTAAGGCCAGCCGCAGCGCCGCGTGGTAGCAGGATCTGGTTCTCCGGGATGTCCACGGTGAACTCGTCGTGCCGGATCTCCAGCGGCAGCGGCAGCCCGTGATGCTGATGCAGCTGCGCGCTCTCCCGCAGCCGGCCGCGCAGCACCTGCGAGCTCTCCTCGATGGGAATGTAGCCGGGCAGCAGGCCCTGGCGGATGGCCCGTTCGGTCTGCCGCCACAGCGCCTGGGCGACCGCGGGCACCAGATCGGCGGCCTCGGCGACGGGCACGGTGTCCTGCTGCCAGGCAGCGGCGTGCCTGGAGTAGCCGAGAAGGAACAGCAGCCTGGCGATCTCCACCTTCGGCCTGATGCGGATCTCGATGTCGCCGATCCGGGCCGCGCCGACCTTCCCGGCCGGGCCCACCAGCCAGATCCCGGAACGGTACGGCGACGGCGCCGCGGAGACGACCTGCGACGCGGCCAGCATCCGGCCCTGGGCCGGCGTCAGCGGCAGCTCGGCGCGCGGTCCCAGCTCGTCCAGCTCGACCGGCACCAGGCCCGGCCGCGTCACGGCGATCACGGCTCGGGCGGGGCAGGCTCGGCGGCGATCGCCTTGCGCAGGCCGACCAGCCCGTAGTGGCCGGCCAGGTCGCGCTGCCCGTAGAAAAGGTCCTCAAGCAGCGGCATGATCTCGTACTGCCACACCCGCTCCAGGCCGTCAGGCCGCGCGTAGACCGGCTCCTTCATCAGGTACGACGGGCCGATCGCGGCGTCGGCATCCTCCAGGCGGGCGTTGAGGGCGTCCAGGAGTCGCGCCGGTTCGTTCGGGAGATTCCTGGAAGCCAGCCAGCGGGCCAGCAGCCCTCGCACCGGCGGGACGCGCGGGTCGAGCTCGACGAAGGAGAACCGGCGGCGCATCGCGGTGTCGATCCGCGCGATCGACCGGTCGGCGGTGTTCATCGTGCCGATGATGAACAGGTTCTGCGGGAGCGTGTCCTTGTCCGGGGAGTACTGCAGGCTGATATTCGCACATCTGCGCGGCAGCAGGAGCGTTGCCCTCGCCGGGCATAGTGGCGCACTCAGCGTCGATGAACTCGTATTTTTCGCTCACCGATGCTCCCTCGCGAAGTACGCCGCACATTTTTTTAGGAACGTGTTTTCCAT
>DAHVAN010000383.1 GCA_027314595.1 Actinomycetota bacterium
GGGCGCGCGCCGGGGGGCCGGGCGCGCGCCGGTCAGACGAGCAGCAGCCTGGCGATGCGGCGGCCGGCCAGGATCAGCCCGGCGACGCCAAGCGCGGCCAGGTAAGCGGCGCGCCACAGCAGGCTCGGCGAGGGCGCCCCGAGGACCAGGTCGCGAAGCAGCACGACCCCCTGGTAGAGCGGCGTCCACCGCACGATGCCGGCGATCACCCGCGGGTAGACGCTCAGCTGGTAGAACGTGCCCGAGAACAGGAACATCGGCAGCGCGACGAGCAGCACGTAGTCGAAGTCCTGCCAGCTTCGCATGTACGTGGTGCACGCCACACCGACCGCGGCGACCGCGAAGCTGATCAGCACCGCCACCGGGACCGCCAGCGCTCCCCAGGGCGAGCGGATGAGCCCCATGAACGCCATCACCAGGGTGAAAGCGACCGCGTACACGGCGCCGCGAAGCAGCGCCCAGCCGACCTCGCCAAGCGCCACCTCGGCGGGCCCGACCGGCGTCGCGAGCACCGACTCGTACAGCTTGGCGTACTTGAGCCGGAAGAAGACGTTGAACGTGGAGTCGTACATGGCGCCGTTCAGCGCGGACACCGCGAGCAGGCCGGGCGCGACGAAGTCGCGGTACGGCACCGGGTGCCCGCCGGGACCGGCCACGGTGCCGACGATCGCGCCGAGCCCGACGCCGACCGACAGCAGGTAGAACAGCGGCTCGGCGACGCCGGAGGCGAACACCAGCCACATGTGCCGGTACACGCGCGAGTGCCGCTCGATCAGCCGGGCGCTGCCGGGCCCGCCCAGCGGAGAACACAACCGCGATGATGCGGAACGGGCGGTGGCTACCCGGCTAGACATACAGCCGCCTGCGGTAGGTGACGGCGCCGGCCCACAGGCCGGCGCCCGCCAGGACGGTCAGGTAGCCCACGTGGATCGCCACGCTGCCGGCGTCCGCGTCGCCCAGGCTGAACCCGCGGCACAGCGCAACGCCGTGCCACAGCGGGGTGGCGTAGGCGAGCGGCTGCAGCCAGCCGGGCAGCCGGGCGAGGGGGAAGAGCGTGCCGGAGAACAGCATCATCGGCACCGCGCCGAACCGGAACATGTAGGTGAACGGGGTCTCGCGCGCCAGCGTGACCGCCCACGCCGCGACCGGCGCCGCGAACGCGATGCCGGTCAGCGTGGCCGCCGGGAACAGCAGGACGGCCCACGGCGACCTGATCGCCGCGAACGCCCACATGATCGCCACGAAGACCGCCGAGTTCATCGCGATCCGCACGCTGATGAACAGCAGGTGGCCGCGGAAGATGTCGGACGGGCGCAGCGGGGTCGCCTGCGCCGCGACATAGATCTTGTTCCACTTCACCGAGCCGAACACCGGGAAGCTCGACTCGCTCAGCCCCGAGTTCATCGCCTGCGTGGCCAGGATCGCCGGCGCGACGAACACGACGTAGGGCACCCCGCCGACCTGGGCCGTCCCGTGCCTGTCGACGAGCGAGCCGAGTCCGTACCCGAACGCGGCCAGGTAGCACACCGGGCCGAGCAGGCTCGACCAGACTGACGACCGCCAGATCCGCCGGTAAACGGTCAGCCAGCAGCGCAGCGCGCGGACGCCGAGTTCGCCCGCGCCGGGAACCAGCGCGGCGACGGCCGCCTCCTCCCCCGCAGTCAGTCCCCCGCCCATCAGTCCCCCGCCCATCAGTCCCCCTGCCATCAGTCCCCCTGCCATCAGTCCACCAGGCGGCGGCCGGTCAGGTGCAGGAAGACGTCCTCGAGGGTGGAGCGGCGGACCAGTTCGGTGAGCGGCTCGAGTCCCATCTCCCGCACGCGCGCCAGCGTCCGGTCGCCATTGGCCACGTAGAGAAGGATGCGGTCGGCGAGCACCTCGCTCCGTTCAGACGACACGTCCTTGATCTTTTCCGCCGCCTGCTCGTGCACGCCCGGGTCGAACCGCAGCTCGAGCACCTCCGGGGTCGAGTACCTGTCGATCAGCTCGCGGGGGGTGCCTTCGGCGACGATCTTGGCGTGGTCCATCACGACCAGGCGGTCGCACAGTTGCTCGGCCTCGTCCATGTAGTGCGTGGTGAGGATGAGCGTGACGCCGCGCTGCTTGAGGCGGAACAGCCGGTCCCAGACGACGTGCCTGGCCTGCGGGTCGAGGCCGGTGGTCGGCTCGTCGAGGATCAGGATGTCGGGGTCGTTGACGAGTGAGCGCGCGATGGTCAGCCGGCGTTTCATGCCGCCCGACAGGTCGTCCACCCGGTCCCGCGCCCGGTCGGTGAGCTGGACGAAGTCGAGCAGCTGCCCGGTCCGCTCCCTGATCACGCTTTTCGGGAGGCCGAAATAGCGGCCGTAGACGAGCAGGTTCTCGCGCACCGTGAGCTCGACGTCCAGGGTGTCTTCCTGCGGCACCACGCCCAGGCGGGCCCTGATGGCGCGCCCGTCCCTGATCGGATCGGCGCCGAGAATGGTAAGCTCACCTTCTGTGGGCGGGGAGACGCAGCCGATCATCCGCATCGTGGAGGACTTCCCGGCCCCGTTCGGGCCGAGAAAGCCGAAAGCTTCGCCGCGGCACAACTCGAAGTCGATCCCGTCCACGGCCGTGAAGCTGCCGAACCGCTTCGTCAGGCCTCGGGCGCGGACAAGTACCTCGGGCACCCGATGGAGAATACCTGGCATCATGACGGATTCCGAACGGTTTTCCGCCGCGGTCGCCGGGCGGTGCGCGACGAAAGGTAAGGTACGAAAGGTCACGGCACCGCGGTAAGAGCGGGGCGCGACGGGGACCACGCGAGAGGAACGAACACAGGTGAGTCTGATCCGCGACACGTACATCCGGTTTCAGGTGCTTGTGCATGAGGTCGCGAAGTTCGGCGTGGTAGGCGCCGCCGGCTTCGTTGTCCAGCTCGGCGTGCAGAACGGGCTGCACTCGGGGGCCGGTCTCGGTCCGCTGACCGCCCTGGTCATCGCGTACGCCATCGCCACCGTCGTCACCTTCGTCGGCAACAGGAACTGGGCGTTCAGGCACCGCAAGGGCAAGGGACTGGGGCAGGAGGGCCTGCTCTTCATCCTGCTCAACACGGTGGGGATCTTCATCCAGGTCGGCGTGGTCGCGTTCGTCACCTACGGCATGCACATGACCGACAAGCTGGCGTACAACGTCGCCACGATCATCGGCATCGGGATCGGCACGCTGTTCCGCCTGTTCACCTACCGCAGGTTCGTCTTCGCGCAGCCTGAGGAGTCCGCCGAGCAGCGCGAGCGGCTCGAGCCGGAGCCGTCCGGGCGCTAGCGGCGCTCAGCAGCCGGCCTGGCCGCGGGGGACGAGGCCGAGCGGGGTGGCGAGCACCGTCTTTGCCTGCGCCGGGGTGAGGTACCCGACCGCGACCATCCGCCCCACCACGTGCGCCAGCCTGGCCTGGGCGTTCGCCGGGTCGGCGACCGGGTTGTCGGCGCTCGGCGCGTTCACGACGCCGGCCAGCATCGCGCCCTGGACCACGGTCAGCGCCGACGCGGGGTGGCCGAAGTACCCGCAGCTCGCCGCCTGCAGGCCGTAGTAGCCCTGGCCGTAGTAGGCGACCTCCGCGTACAGGCGCAGGATTTCGGCCTTGCTGTAGGTGAAGTTCAGCTTGATGGCGATGGCCACCTGCTCGAGTTCGGTCATCGCCCCGCTGCGGCCGGGCGTGTACAGCATCTTCGCGAGCTGCTGCTCGATCGTCGCGCCGCCCTGGTCCGGACTGCCGGTGATCTTCCCTTCGATGACGCGGGCCACCGCGAACGGGTCGATGCCCGGCTCGGAGTAGAAGCGGTGGTCTTCGGTCGCGATGAGAGGGCGGGCGAAGTTCGCGGGGACCCGGGGTCCGGGGTAGGCGATGTGGTGCTGCGCCGCCTGCCGCGCGGCTAGCTGGGTGGCCAGGCCGGCCGACGGGGTGACGGCCATCAAGACGGTGCAGCCGATCGCGAAGACGGCGGTGAAGGCGCCCAGCGTGATCGCGGCGCGCTTGAGGTAGCGGCGCTTGCGGCTGACCGGCTTGCCGGGCTCGCGGGGGTCGCGGCGGTCGCGGGGGTCGCGGCGGCCGCGGCGGCCGCGGGGGTCGCGGC
>DAHVAN010000385.1 GCA_027314595.1 Actinomycetota bacterium
GCCGCGACCATCACCAACGCCAGCTACAACGGCACCATCGCGGCGGGCGGCAACACCTCGCTCGGCTTCCAGGGAACCTGGACGAACAGCGACGCCACGCCGACCTCCTTCACCGTCAACGGCGCCACCTGCACCACCTGACGGCGCTACCCGCATTACCTGACACAGCCCTCCGGCGCTGGCCGCGCGTACCCGCGGCCAGCGCCGGAGCGCTTTCCCGCCCGGCGGGGCGGGCCCCCGTCCCTGCCCGGGTGCCTTCGCAGCGGCGCGGAGCGGATTACGGCGCGCGCGGCGGGGTAGTGGGAGCGGTCGGCCAAAAAAGGCCGCGGAACATCCTCGAGACCGAACTGGGAAGTGATCGCAATGGCTGGGATCCTCCAGATCCGGCGGCGTCACGGGGCCTTGAACGGGGCGCTGCTCGCCCTGCTCGGAGCCTGGGGCGGGCTGATCGCGTTCGTCGGACCCTACTTCCACTACGCGTACACGCCGGCCACGGCGTGGACCTACGACACCGGGCGGCTGTGGCTTGAGATCCTGCCGGGCGCGGCGGCGTTCCTCGGCGGGATCGCGCTGATCATCGCCGGGAGCAGGTACATGGCGCTGTTCGGTGCGCTGCTGGGCATCGCGAGCGGCGCCTGGTTCGCCCTCGGCAACGTCGTCGCCCCGCTGTGGACCACGGCGGCGCCCGCGGGAGTGCCCGCAAGCACCACCACGCTGATGCGAACGGTGGAGCAGATCGGGTTCTTCACCGGCCTCGGCGTCGCGATCGTCCTCGTCGCCGCCTTCGCGGCCGGACGGATCACCGCGGTTCCCGGCGTGACCCGCGTGAGGCCCGCGGAGCCGGTGGCGCCCGTGGAGCCCGTGGTGACCGAGGACCGTGAGCCCACCACGCACGTCATCAAGTAGCGCTTGCGACTCCAGCGGGCTAGCCGGCCCCAATGGCCCCGGGGCCGGCTAGCCCGCCGCTATGCGCCGCAGGCGGTCCCGTTCACCGCGAAGCTCGCCGGGGAGGCGTCGCTGCTGGTGTAGGACCCGGTGAAGCCCACCGTGACCGAGGAGGAGGGCGCGATCGTCGAGTCATAGGGCTCGGCGGTAGCGGTGACCTGCTCGCCGGACTGGGTGTAGCTGGCGTTCCACAGGTCGGTGATCTGCTGGTCACCGGGGAAGGTCCAGGTGAGCGCCCACGGGCTGATGCTGCTCGTGCCCGTGTTGGTCAGCACCACCTGCGCCTGGAAGCCTCCGCTCCATGAATTGACCACCGAATAGACGGCCGTGCAGGACAGCGCGCCCGGCGAGGCGGACGTGGTGGGCGACGGGGACGTGGTCGGGGTCGGGGACGTGGTGGGCGACGGGGACGTGGTGGGCGACGGGGACGTGGTCGGCGACGGGGACGTGGTCGGCGACGGGGACGTGGTCGGCGACGGGGACGTGGTCGGCGACGGGGACGTGGTCGGCGACGGGGACGTGGTCGGCGACGGGGACGTGGACGTGGACGGCGAGGGGGACGGCGACGGCGAGGCGGCGGGAGCCCCCGTGAAGAACGTGACCGGCTGGCCGAACTGCGAGGTCCTGTCCTGGCTGTCGATCGCCTCGACCACGTACGCGTACGACGTGCCCGCGGTGAGGCCGGTCAGCGTGTACGACGGCGACGTGGTCGTCGCCACCAGCCCGGCCGCCGGCGCGAGTTCGTAGACGCGGTACCCGGTGAGCGTGCTGGTGCCCGCCGCCGAGGCCCCCCAGCTGAGCGTGGCGCCGGTCGAGGTGACGGTGGCCGACGGCGTGCCCGGCTGGGACGGCGGCAGCGTGTCCGAGGCGGCCGCCGACGTGTCGGGGGAGGTGATGAACTGCGCGATGTTCGACGCGGGCGAGGCGAAGCCCTGGCTGTCGACGGCGTCGACGTAGTAGCCGTAGGGCGAGGTCCGGTCCGCGTTGAGGCCGGTGAGCGGGTAGGAGGTGGACGTCGTGGTCCCCACCAGGGTGCCGGCCGAGGTGTAGACATCGTAGGCGGCGATCGGGTTCGTGCCCGGCTTGGCGGCGGTCCAGGACAGCGTGGCACCGGTCGTGGTGACCGAGCCCGCCGTCAGCGATCCGGGGGCGCCGGGGGCGCTGACGGCCGTCGACGCCGTCGCGGCGGGCGGCGGGGCGCCCCAGACCAGCGTGTTCCCCGAGTAGAGCGTGATGTCGCTGACCGTCACCGGGGTCGCCCCGGTGGCCGCCGGGATGCCCTGGAAGGACCAGTCCTCCGCCGGGTTGTGCGCCGCGGGGAACGTGATGCGGAACTGCACCTGGGCCTGGTAGTCGTCGTTGGTGTAGTCGGCCTCGCCGACCGGTTCGATGTTGAGGTTGGCGCACGAGACCTGGATGTAGTAGGTCGAGCCCGAATACTGCAACGGCCCGGTCGCCTGCTCGCACTGGCTGTAGGACGAGCTCAGCGTGATCTGGCTCGGTGTCTCGCCGGGATCGAGGGTGAAGTAGTAGCGGAAGCTGGCGTCCGGCATCTGCCGCGCGGGCCACGCCGACTGGTTGGTGACCAGCGCCTTGATCTCGATGAAGTTGCTGCTCTCGTTGTTGATCGCGGCCTGCATGTAGATCTGCGGCCCGTCCGGCGTTTCCGGCGGCGGGAAGTCGGCGATCGGCGTGCCGCCGTACTGCGCGGTCAGCGCGGCCAGGTCGCCGGAGAACAGCGCGTTGTAGTCGAGCGCGCCCTCGGTGTACTGGTACTCGGACCGCACGTCCTGGAACTGGTCGTCGGCCGATGTCGGGCCGCCGACGAGCAGCCCGTAGTCGAGGTGCCTGGTCTGCGTCGGCGTCGACAGGTTGTCGGCCCAGGAGTCATGCGCCGTGGAGTTGTGCACATACTGCGGCCAGGCGGTGTTCTTGCCGTCGTTGGTGAACCCGACCTCGTAACTCATGTTCTGCGGGTTCTGGCCGAGGATGTAGTTGATCTGCTGGACGGCGAAGTTGTGATAGGTCGCCGCCCGGGCCGGATCGAGGTTGTTCGCGGTCAGGTAGTCGCTGAACTCCAGCGCGAGGTATGCGGCGTTGGCCGCGTACCTCAGCGATCCCCAGGTGTTCAGGAAGGCCTCACCGCCGGGGGAGTAGCTGACCTCCGTTCCGTTGAAACCGGTCGTCCACCAGTCCAGGTTGTCCTCGGCGTCGGTGATGTACTGCTGCTGACCGGTGAGCTGAGCCATCCATATGTAGTCGGCGAAGCTGTCGTCGTCCCAGTTCACCGTCCAGTTGTACTCATGCAGCGTGGACTGCTGGGCCAGCGGCATGTTCGCGAAGTCCGTCTCCGCCTTGGTCAGCCAGCTTGCCGTGCCCGTGGCCTTGTACAGCCAGATTTCCGCGGCCACGAGCTGGGTCCAGTAGCCGCTGAACGAGTTGTAGTAGCTCTGCGCCGAGGTGATGCAGTTGGCGTAGTCGCCCAGGTAGGTGTCGGCGAAGGTGAACAGCGATTCGGCCTGCGACAGCAGTCGCGCGGAGTACTTGGGGTCTGAGGTCTTGAAGACGATCGAGGAGGCGGCGAGCGCGGCGGACGCCTGCCCGGCCAGATCCGAGCCGGGGCATGAGGCGGTGATCGCGTACGACGGCCGGACGACCGGGTTGGTCTCGGCAGGGCCCCAGTACTGATGGTCGGTCTGGGGGTTGGCGACCTGCCCGTAGAACGTGTCAGGCGCGGTGTAGGCGGACAGGATGTAGTCGTCGCCCCAGCGCAGGTTCTCAAGCGCGGTCTGGTACTGCCCCGCGTCCTGGTAGCCCTGCTGGTAGTCAAGCAGCCCCCAGGCGAGCATGTTCATCGCCCAGGCTTCGGGGAGGCCGAACTTCACCAGGTCGCCGGCGTCGTGGTAGCCGCCGGTCAGGTTCACCCCGTTGTCCGAGCCGTCGGACAGGTCCGAGTCGCCGCGCCAGTCCACCTCGTTGTCCGGCGGCAGCTGGCCGGATCGCTGCGCCTGGTAGAAGAACATCGAGTCCTGCAGCGCCTGGGCGTAGTCGAACGAGCCGGTGGCGGACGGCGCCGCGTGCGCCGCCCCGGGGACCGCGACCAGCCCCAGCGCGGCGGCTGCCGCCGCGGCGAGGATGGCGGGAAAGGCGAGGCGGGACCGGCGCGTGGAGCGCGTCCAGCCTCCAGGGTGTGACGAGCTGCCGGGTTTCACACTCTCCTCCTGGTGGTGACGGCGCGTTGACCAGGACCGTTATGCGACGCTAACCGCAGGCCCCGCCACCGCCAACCACGCCGTGCCGCCGGGCCGCCGCACTGCCGCCATCGCGGGTGTGACCAGCGCGAACACCGGCGCGGCCAGGAACTCGCGAGCTGAACGTTTCATGGATCCGCGCCGCCGCGCCGGCGCCGCCGGCGCGGCCGGCGCGGCGGCGCCTCCGGCCGGGTGAGGTGCCGGCGCTGGTGTCATTACTCGCTGTCCCTGCCTGCCGCCCTTACCTACCGGTCCCGCTACGGCCGCGCGACTGTTCCCGGAAGCGGCGCACGAACTGATCGCCCGGCTGGACCCAGTCGCTAAAGCGGCCGCCTGAGGCAGCATCGGATGCGGCATGATCAGAGGCGGCATGTACACGGACACCGCTTCCTGATGATGAGGACGAGTTGCTAGCCACCGACGTCGTGGGCGACATGATTCTGGTGCTGGTCGTGTCATGGCTGGCCGCGGCCACGGCCAGGCGGCTTCGCCAGCCCGCCGTGGTGGGGCAGATCCTGAGCGGGATCGCGACGGGCCCGAGCCTGCTCGGCCGTTTGCCAGGTCACCTGACCGCACGCCTGTTCCCGGCGGTCGCGGCGCCGGCACTCGCCGCGAAGCCGGCACCCGTGACGGGTGGCCTGCCGTGAGCCCTGCCCTCGTCGAGGCCATTTTCCCGGCCACGGTGGCATGCGCGGAGGCATTCACGGATCCGCCGGACACCGTGCTGTTCCCCGAAGAGGCCGCGGTCGTGGCGAAGGCGGTGGATAAGCGCCGCCGTGAGTTCGTCACGGCCAGAGCGTGCGCCCGCACCGCGCTCGGCGCGCTTGGCGTAGGGCCCGTGCCGATCCTGCCCGGCGAGCACGGCGCGCCGCAGTGGCCACCCGGCATTGTCGGCAGCATCACGCACTGTGCCGGATACCGCGCCGCCGCGGTCGCGCACGCCACGCTGATACGTGCCATCGGACTCGACGCCGAGCCGGACGACGGGCTGCCCGACGGCGTGCTCGACTTGATTTCCCGGCCTTGCGAGCGCGCCCAGCTGCGCGCGCTGGCCGCCGCGGAGCCGGGCGTCAGCTGGGACCGACTGCTGTTCAGCGCCAAGGAAGCTGTCTACAAGGCCTGGTTCCCGCTGACCGGCCGCTGGCTGGGCTTCGAGGACGCCGAGATCACGTTCAACCCGGCCGACCGCACGTTCGGCTGCGCTCTGCTTGTCGCGGCTCCGGCGGTCGCGGGCTCCCCGCTCACCGCCTTCACCGGCCGCTGGCTGTCGGGCAGCGGCCTGCTCATAACGGCCATAGCGGTACCGGCCTGAAGCCGCGCCGCGGGATAGCGGTTGGCGGGCGCCGCCCCCGCCGCACCTTCGGGTGCCCGGTTCTAGGCGAAGACTTTTCCCGCTTTGGGCGGATACTGGAATTGTGCGGCGCTATTGCTCACCGCTGGGTCTGTTGCGGGAACCCCGCCCGAGCCGGCGGTGGCCGGCGTGGCGCCGGCAGCGCATGCGGCGAGCGGGACCCGGCCGGGCGGGCCACCAGGGTAAATGTTCCCCGGAACTGTCGTTATAACAGCACTAAACAGGAACATTTCAAAAACTCTTCGGGTTACCGGGCGGAGACAGCAGCAGGAGGAGGAACAGGCCGCCCGCAACGCCCTGACCCACGAAAGCGGCCGCGCCGAGGGCCTCAACACCCGGACCAAGCAGCTCCAACGCCAGGTGTACGGCCGCGCCAGCTTCCCGCTCCTGCGCAAGCGCATCCTGGCCAGCTCAAACACCAGCACCGTCACCAGCCAGATATGCGCCGGAGCCGCTGGAAGCCGGAGGATCTTTCTGCTTGCCGGCCGGGAGGGGGCTACGGGCAGGGCTACGGGCATGACCGCGAAGACTGTGCGCACGCCCTGCGGCCATCGCGATCCGCCGCGCAATGCCTGGCGCGAAATGTCAAAGATGTCCGTTGCCAGGGGGACCCTGGCGCGCATCTGCGGCACGTCACGGCCGGGGAAACCGTCGCGTGACCGGGGCGCCTGCGCATCTGGCCCGGCAGGACCGGGGCAGCTGCGCATCTGGCCCGGAACGCGCCACGAGCCAGTGGTTCGCGCGGGACGCACGGGACGCAGGTTAGAGGCGGTCACCGGTTACCAGCCAGGGATATGTGCCAGACCCCCCGGGCAGCCAGGATCCTTGGCGCAGCCCGCCGTGGTCTTCGAGGCTGGCGCGCAGGGCCCTGGGCGGGCTCGCGGGATGCCAGGTCGCGGGTCGCCGGCGATGAGCCGGCCCGGGCCGGGTGCGGACAGGTTCGCCTCGCCTCATAGCCGGCTTCTTCGGCCAGGACGCCGACGCGGCGGCCCGGGCCCGGGCCTGGCGGGCCCTCGTGCCGGCGCCGCCTCCTCCGCGGCGATGGCCATCTCCGGCCGTACTCGCCGACGCGGCCTCGGGCGCCGCATCGCCTGCGGCACCCGAGGCGAGCCGCCCGGGCCGTGCGGTAAGGCCGCCCCGAGGACGAATCGGCCGGCCGAGGATGGCGCGCCCGGCCCAGGATGCGGCCGGGACGGCCGACCGGGTCAGGCGGTAGGGCCGCCGCCTGACCCGGGGTCGGTGGGCCGTCTCAGGTGGTGCAGGTGGCGCCGTTGACGGTGAAGGAGGTCGGCGTGGCGTCGCTGTTCGTCCAGGTTCCCTGGAAGCCGAGCGAGGTGTTGCCGCCCGCCGCGATGGTGCCGTTGTAGCTGGCGTTGGTGATGGTCGCGGC
>DAHVAN010000386.1 GCA_027314595.1 Actinomycetota bacterium
TCCCGCCAGCAGCCGCACCCCCGTAACACCGCGACCGGCCGCACCGCCCCTGACCGCCCCTGACCGCAGACGCACCCATCGCCAGCGGGCCAACGCCCATGCCCGCAGCCAGCACCATCCAACCCCGACTCAGGCTGAATACAGTAGCTACGATCAATGCCGCCTCGGCTGCCGTATACTCATTCGGCCGCAGTCCGTACCGGACGATCCAGACGTCCGGCTCGGTGCCGTTTCCCCTAGCCAGGATCTCTTTGATCTTCGCGCGTTTGCGGGACGCTTCCTCGGATGACTCCTCAATGGGTATGAGTGCCTCGGCGAGGTGCGTGGCGTGGCGCAGACGGTGTCCCTTACCCACGTAGAACGGAATCGCGGATTCAGGGTCAACGAGCATATAGACGTACGCCAGAAGCTCGTCCGAGACCTGCTCCAGCACCTTCTTGCCGATCCTCACGGGGTAATCATGGCAGAACGCCCACAAGAGTGGGTTTCCCCGGGAAGTTCTCGTTCCATGGTGACCGGATCATTCAGGAGCCATTAGCGACAATGAGTATCCATGAGTCGGACGCGATCCATCAACTGACGCTGAGCGAAGACGAGGCGGCCTCGATCACGATGGTAGGCGGCGGGAAGCGACCCTAGCAGCGGCCCGACAGGGTGGCGCTACGCATCCGGCCCCATTGACAGTCGTCGCAGACCTGAACGACGGTGACGCCCACTTATTGAGCACGCTCGAAGTGGACTGGTTCGGTGAGTACTTCGGCGGCACGATCCAGGTCTGCTAGTCGGGTCGCGAGTGTCGCCTCTGCCAGATGGCGGGGCAAGGCCTCGGAGAACTTCAGGCCTTCCAGCGCCTTTTCATCAACCAGCGGCATCATCAACCGTCCCGTGAGCGCCTTGACCAATGAGGGCCACGTCGTGGCCCGCAGGTCCGGGCGAAGCCGCACGTACAGGTCGCTCACTCGGGCCGACGGGTCGGCGGCCAAGCCGGACAGGGAGGCCTGCAAGGTCGCGTTGACCCGGTACCCGGCCCACGTCCACCAGCGCAGTTCGTCGTCCGTCCCGGAAATGACGCTAGGCCCGGATGCCACCCGGCCGATCGCGTCCGAGCGCAGCCCCGCAAGCACCCCAGAACCCCGCCGCGTCAGGCTCACCGGCGGATCAGCACCGAGCAGCACGTCGCGCATGGCCCGTGCGATCTCGAAGGACAGCCCGCCGACGCCGGCCGACAGCCACCGTGCCCGGCCGCCACCCTCCGCGTAGGGCTCCACGAAGCAGCGGCGCCGCTTCCAGTCGGTCCACGTCACCCGCCAGGACCGTCCGCCGAGCAGCAGCAGTCGCGGCCCGTTCACCCGGTCGGCGAGCAGCACCGGGTCGGTCCGGCCGATCTCCTCCCGGCCGTGCAGCACGGTGAACTCCGGCGGCGCGGTGAACACCGCCATCAGCCCCATGAAGTGCCGCATCCCGAACCGCCGCTCCGCCTGCGGCCCGATGAACAGCATCCCGCCGTCGCGCTCCACGAACCCTTGCAACGCGAGGTAATCAGCGATCGTGACCGCCGAGTCCCCGAGCAAGGACGGCAGCGGCAGCCATTCCTGCCAGAGCTTGTCCCCGACCCGGCCCTCCTGCAGGCACAGGGCCAGCAACTGCTGGGCCACGATGTGCCGCGGCTCCGGCGGCGCCGCGACCGGCTCGACGAAGCCGCGCCCCCACGCGAGCAGCAGACCCGCCGCGAGCAGGAACTGATCCTCATCCAGCGCGAGGAACAGCATGTTCCGCACCGTCCCCGCCCGCCGACCGCTCCGCCCCAGCCGCTGCAGGAACGCCGCCACGGTCAGCGGCGAGTTCACCTGGATCACCCGGTCCAGGTCACCGACGTCGATGCCCAGCTCAAGCGCGGAGGTCGACACGATCACGCAGTCGCGGCCCTCCGCGAACGCTTGCTCGGCGCGCCGCCGCTCATCCAGCGACAGCGACGCGTGCACCAGGTGCGTGGTGATCCCGCGCGCCCGCAGCTCCGCGCCGAGCATCTCCACGAGCCGCTTGGAGTCCGCGAACACCAGCCGCTTCTCGCCCCGGTGCAGCGCCGCGATCACCTTGGCCGCGTTCGCCAGCGAGCCGACATAGTCCAGCTGCAGGTCCAGCTCTGGCGCTGCATTCCCTGTGCCGAACGAGGGCGGCGCCTGCCCGACCACGACGCCGTTTCGTTTCCCCGCCGAAGAACCTTGCAGCCAGTGCAGCAGGCCCTCGGGATTGCCGACAGTGGCCGACAGCCCTATCCGCTGCAGCGGCCGGCCGGCGACGCGCGAGAGCCGCTCAAGGACCGCGAGCAGGTGCCAGCCGCGGTCTCCCGAGCCGAATGCGTGCACCTCGTCGACGATGACCGCCCTCAGGTCACGGAACACGAGCATGTGGTCCACGTTCGGGCTGACAAGCATGGACTCCAGTGACTCAGGTGTGGTCAGCAGCAGGTCCGGGGGGCCGGTGAGGATCGACTTGCGGCGCGAGGCTGGGGTGTCGCCGTGCCAGAGGGCGACCCGGCGGCCCGTCCAGGTCCCGTAGACCTCCAGGCGCGGCAGCAGGTTGTTGAGCAGCGCCTTCAGCGGGCACAGGTACAGGACGGACAGGCCGGTCCAGCCTTCGTCGGCCATCCTGGTAAGGACCGGGAACGTCGCCGCCTCGGTCTTGCCGCCGGCGGTCGGCGCGAGCAGCAGCGCGTCGTCGCCGCGCAGCACCGGCTCGATGGCCTCGCGCTGCAGCGGGCGCAGCGTGGACCAGCCGAGGGTGGCGACAAGGTTGTGCGCCAGGCTCGGATGAAGGCGCACGATGCCGACCGCCTGCGGCTCGGTCAAGGGTCGAGTTCCACGTCGTCGGCGGTGCGCGGCCGCTGGGCCGCTGCCACGTTCCGCTCGGTTTCGGTGAGCTCGGTGGCAGAAAGGGTCAGCTTGTAGTGGAGCCGGGGGTTGAAGTCGTCGAACTCGGCGACCCGGTCGAGGACGTCGGCAACGAGCTTGCGGAGGAACACCCGGGGGGCGATGCCGACCTGGCCGCCGAGTTCCCCGGCGACTGCCTTCGTAAGATCGGTCAGGTACGCGTCATCGACCAGCCGAGTGATGCGGTGGCCTGCGTCGTCGCTGAGGCCGGCGGCGTACACGTCGCGGATGACGGACCCGAGCCTGGCGAGCTTCGGCAGGTCGAAGCCGGTGAGCCGGAGTTGTACCGCGCGGGGCGAGTCGAACCGCGCGTCGGTGCCGAAGTCGGTGGCAAGCCGCTGCGCGAGCGGGGTCAGCCGCGAGATGCCCTGCGGCCCGTCGTAGAACGCGGGCGTGCCGGTGATCAGCAGGTACAGGCCTGGGAACCGGCCGGAGTCCACGTCGTCGATGAGCTGGCGGAGCGCGTTCAGGCCCTTGTCGCGCACGTCGGACCGGACCCGCTGGAGAGTCTCGGTCTCATCCAGCACGAGCAGCAAGCCGGGATGGCCGGAGTCCCGCAGGATCGTCAGGAGGCCCTGCAGGAAGCCGAGCGCCGCGAAGTGGTCGAGGTCGCCCTTGACGCCCGCGGCGCGCCTGGCGGCGGCGGAGACGTTGGGCTGGCCGCCGATCCAGGCAATAAGCGACTGCGCGGTGGCCTGGTCCCCGTCGAGGGTGGCATTGCGGTAGGCGCGCAGGGCGGAGGCGAAGGCCGGCGTAGTACGGGCGACGTCGGACAGGCGCCGCTCCATGAGCCCGTCGACCGCTTCGGCCAGCTTGGCATGATCGTCCGCGCTCACGGCACCCTCGGCGAGGACGTCCTCTTCGAGGGTGTAGAACCAGGCATCGACGATCTCGCGCAGCGCGCTCGGCGGGTACGCGCCGGTGGACAGCTGCTCGACCAGGCGGCGGTAGACGGTCTCCAGCTTGTGCAGCGGCGTCTCTGTCTCGGAGATCTGCACCTCGGCCGCGGCCATGCCCCGCCGTTTGGCCCGCTCGGCGAGCCAGCGGGCGAAGAACGTCTTGCCGGCGCCGTACTCGCCCCGGACGGCCTTGAAGACGGCGCGGCCTGCCTCGACGGTCCCTAGCTCCTCGTCGATGGCCCGCTCGAACCGCTCCATGCCAACGGCGAACAGGTCAAGCCCCGCCTGCGGCACGGTCCCCCGCCGCAAGGCGTCGATGACCTCCGCCCGCCGAGCCGGACTGATCGTCACTGACTCTCCACCTATCCAATGGCCAACAGGCAGCCTGCCGACGTTGACGATCGTAGCGACCTGCCGTCAAAGCTGGAATTGCTGCCTGAGCAGGTGCTCGTTCAGTTCTACCGCCTTGCCGCCGTCCTTGAGCTGGAGGACGCCGTAGCCGTCCACGTTCAGGAGGCGGGTTACCAGGGCTAGATAGCCGGTCATACGGTGGACCTGCTCGCCAACTGCCGCGGCTGCCTCGGGAATCGTCAGGCGACCGCCTGCGGATATCAACGCGTCGATGAGGGCTGCGATGCTGTCGTCGCCCGGGGCGCGGCGGACCGTCGGGCGCTGGGTGGCCATCCGCGAGGACGCTACTGCCTGGGCGCCGAGGGACGTGGCGGCCGTCTTCGCCGGCCCGACTTCGGCAGCGCCGAAGAGCGCACCGGAGTCATCCGGGGTCGCCGCGGAGCGCTTGGCGCGGGCCGGTGACTGCTTCGGCTTGGCCGGTTCTGGTCCGGGTGCGGCCGACTGCGGTGCTCGGGCGGTGCCCGAATTCCACCACGACGGCTCGTGGGTGAGCAGGCTGTACTCATACCACCCGTCGGGGAGCAGGGACGGGGAGGGCAGCAGGGTGATCACGGGGATCACCACCTCGGCCGGCGACGCGCCGCCGTGGTAGCCCGCCTTCCTTGGCGTGTAATGGATCGCCTCGTCTACCGCGGCAACGACCGACCCGCCGGGCTGATCGTCCGCGCCGAGGACGCGGGGGCCGCGAATCACGATCTCTCCCGCGGCTGGGGTGCCGGCGCGATACCGGGCGGAGTCGGATTTCGCGGCGCTAGCCGGGTGCGGGCCGCCCGTGGCGTGCCCTTGTTCAAGCACGTGGCCGTGATCGGCGGTAAGGATGACCGGGCGGCCCGCGCGGCGGGCTTCGTCAAGGACCGCGCCCAGGTAGTCCACCATCTCGACGGACCAGTGCGCCGGGCCGTGCTTGCCCTTGTCGAGGGTGTCGTCGATGGTGTTGAGCACCACCGCGACGGCGCTGTCCTGACTGAGGATCGCGTCCCTGGCCGCGTCGGCTATCGACCGCCCCGGACCGTGCGCGAGGTCCGCCTTGTGGAAGACGAGGGCATTGGTGCGGCCCCAGAACGCCGCGAATCCGGCGCGTTCCTGGTCCTGGCCGCCCGAGCAGAGATCTCCTGTCAGCAAGCTGGTCCGGGAGAGCCGGGTGACGGACGGCACCGTGGCGAGGGCCGGCTCGCGGCCGTCCTCGCGGCGCCCGGCCTCTTGCCAGGTGCCGCGCGCGGTGATCTCCTCGGCCAGCTCGCACGCGACGGCGGCGCTCATGCCGTCCAGGACGACGATCACCGGCAGGCGCTTGCCCGCGACCGGGCGGGCGATGCGCTCAAGCAGGTTCTCCACGCAGATCAGGCCGGTTTCGCTGCCTGCCTCTGTCCACGCCGCGAGCTTGCGGGCGAAGGCGTCATCCAGGGCGGCACGCCGCCGCCGCACCTGCGCCCACAGCGCCGCATAGGCGTCGCCAAGTTGCGGCGCACGGGAAGTGTCGGCGCGGTCGAGCAGCGCCAGGGCGCGGTCAGCCCAGCCCCAGGAGCGGAGCATCCGGGTCGCGCCGTCGGTCAGCGTCGCGGGTGGCTCCTCCTGCACGGCGAGCCAGCGGGCCAGCCGGACGGATGCCTCAGCAGCGCGGATCTCGGCATCCCGGTCGCGCCTGCGGCCATGGGCCTGGATCCGCTGGAGAGCTTCTTCGACCGGGGCGAGAGTCACGCGTGCCGGGTGCGGCAGGACCCGGCTCAGCTCAGCAGCCAGCACGGTGAACTGCGCGTCCAGGCCAGCTTCAAGAACCCGGCTGCGGCCGCCGAGACTGCGCGTGCCCTCAGCGTCGCCGCCTAGATCGCTGATAATCCGCTCAGCGCGCTCGCACAGCTCAAGGGCCTTGAACGAATGCCCGTTGTCGGCCCACCGGGTGACGAGGGATTCGGCTGCCTCGCCGAACGCCCTGAGTGCGGCGTGGGCTGGCGCACGGCCGCCGAGGTAACGTTCCTCGGCGCGGATCCGGGCCGCGGCAGCGACCGAGTCCTCGTCGCGGCCGTAGAGCACCGCGACCACTAGCCCGAACGGGACCGCGTCGTGGATCTTGCCAGGCGCCATGGCGAAGACTACTTCGGCGACGGAACCCGCTGTCTCCCCGAGCCAGGTGACAAGGCCATCCCGTTCGGCGTCCCGGAGGGCTAGGAAGCTTGCTACGGCGGGCGCCTCGGTAGTCCACTGCAACAGTGCCGCGGCGTCCACCGGCGAGTCGTCGGCGTCTTCAATGCCGAGCCGGGTGGCTGCGAGCCGGTTCAGCGCAGTCGCCCAGGTGAGCACCGTCCCGCTGAGCCGCCGCCAGCCGCCCGCGGGCTGCGCGTCAAGCAGCGCCTCGGCGACCCACCGGTTCGCGCCCCTGGTAAGGGCCGGGTCCAGCCTGGACGCGCCGAACGCGTCCTGCACCAGGTCCCACCGGTTGACCGGCTTGATCGCGGGCTGGATTGCCCTGGCGAGCACCGAGTCGCCCACCTCACGCTCGTCCACCGGCGTGAGCACGACAAGGAGCTGGCCCGCGGCCCGCTCGGCGCTCATCGCGGCCAGAACGGACAGGACCGTCGGGCACGCGGCCACTGTTACCGCGACCGGCTGGCCGTCGACGTCCACCGCGAACTCGGAGTCGTCCCGCCACTGGGCGTCAGCCCGCAGGAGCAGGACGCTATTTCGCTTGTTGCCGCGCTGGCTGGCCAGGGCGCGCCTGACTTCACCCTCGACGACGGATCTGGTGGCGACGAGTTCCATCAGTCGGTCACGATCCGCCAGCTGATCTCGAACTCGGCGGCAGGGTTCTCGTCGGCGATCTCGCACAGCTTCTCAACGAACCTGGGCAGGTCGCGCGCCCCCACACGGGTGGGGGGCGGCAGCAGCGAGGCTGACGACGGAGCGGCTGGCTCGGGTGGTGCCTCCCGGTCTGGTCCGGCAAGCGCGCCCGTCGATGTTGTCGCAGGCGGGGTATCCACTAGCGGTGTCCCGGTCGACTGCGGGTCCCGCGATCTCGCACGCTCCATGAACAGGGCGATCGCATCCGCGTCCGCCTTGCGGAGCGGCGCACCTAGGGCAACCTCGTGTTCGTCATGACGGGCGGCCTGTTGCAGGACCGACAGGATCGCGGCAGCCTGGGCATCGTCAGCTCGTCCCGCGAGCTGGTCCAGGACCGTCCAGTTCGCGGTGCGCAGCGCGGTCGTAACCATCTCGGCGCTCCCCAGGTGAGCCTGGTAGAAGGCGTTCTCGCGCGGCAGGTCGGCAGTGGCCAGGACACGGACCGTCTCGGTGTCGTCGGTGGTCGCCGCCAGCTTGCCCAGCAGCGCGGTGACCGCGGCGGACGTGGCCATTCGCGGCTCGTCATCGGACAGGCCGAGCGTGCTCGCGTGGCCGGCCAGCTCGTCCGTGAGATTCTGAGCCACTGGCAGTCGGCTGGTCGCGTTCCGCCGGATGGCATCAGCCAGGGCGTGGACCGAGCGGAGGCTGCGCACCGGCTGTCGCTGGCTGCGGAAGATGCCCTGTGCCCGCGCAGACGCAGTCTCGAACTCCGCTTCGGATGGCAGTTCCTGGCTGCGGAGCACCATGTCGCTGGTGATCTTGTCGAGCTTCGGGACGTCGATCGGCCGCCCGGCGCGCACCCACGCCTTGTCCGCCTGGATGGCGTAACTAGCGATGACGAGGTTCTGCACGATCTCGGGCAGCCCCGGCTGATCGGCCTTGATCCACTCTCGGAGCTGGGTGACGGTGATCTGGTCGGCACCTGCTGCCTTGCGGTGGAGGATGTCCGGCCAATCGCGGTTCAGCACGAACGCCGCCTCATGCATCACGCCGAGCTTGAGCGGGTTGGCGATCTTCTTGAGGACCGCGATGTCGGCCCTGGTCGGCACCTCGTAGCGGCCGACCTTGTCCTGCATAGCGTGCTCGACGGCGTCTAGCACGACCTCCAGCTCGTTCGAGCGGACCGGTACCCCACGTCCGGTCGGATCAAAGTCGGGGTGCGTCGGGTAGCGGTGATCAAGCAACTGGAAGCACAGGTGCTGGAAGGCGCCCTTGATCGCCTGCCCGGCGGGCAGCCGCGGAACGAGGTCGCGGGCCAGTGTCATGACAGGCTCCGCGGCGCGCGGGCCGAGGTCGGTGTCGTCGGGGCTGCTCACTCCGTAGGCGCGGCGAAGCGCCTCGCTCAGCCGGCTGGCCAGCGCGCTGCGACGGCTGTCAAGCTGGGTGCGGGCGTGGTAGCGGTCCTCGGTGGTCAGGTTGGGCGTGACCTCGGCGAGCCGGTCCCGCTCAAGCAGGTAGTTGATGACGATGAGGTTCGACAGGTCGGCGATCCGGTCGTCGGACAGGAAGTGCGGCAGCCAGACGAGCGTGTTCTCGTCCCCGAGCAGGCCCTTGATCTGGTTGACGCGGAGCACGTCGTCGGCCGGGTAGCGGCCTTCCTCGTCAAACGGGTAGTCGATGATCAGCCGGATGGTGCCCTCATTGGCCTGGAATTGCTTAACGGGCATCCGCTCCTCGTCACAGACGTTGCCCATCAGGATCTCGACGGGGCGCTCGGTGCCTTTCCAGGTGACGGTGACCCGAGGCTCGAACGTGCCATCGTCCTTGACCCCAAGCTCCGACCAGAGCAGGTCACGGATCAGCCGGCGCCGGGCCGACGGGTCGTCGGCGTGGCGGCTGTCGCGGATGATCCCGTCGGTGTCGACGCCGATGAGGGCAAGGTCTACGCGGGGATCGTCCTCGCTGCCTGACAGCCGGACCTCGCCGAACTCCCCGCTGAGTAGCTTGAGGGTCTTGGCGACCTGGGTGCGCTCCTGGTTAGGCAGCATGGACTTGATGGACCCATGGTTGAGCGCGGCGAGGCGGGTCGCGGTCAGCCCGTTGAGGGCGGGCACGTTGGGCACAAGGGCGGCGAGCAGCAGCGTCTTGACAACGAGGTCATCGGCGCGGAACGCGTGCGTTGGTGGCAGCGAGGGAACCTGGTCCTCGGTCACCTTGCTCTTGCCCAGCAGGTACGGGCGGACCCGGAGGGTATAGAAGCGGCGCGCCGCCTCGAACTCATCGCGCAGCTTGTCGGTGAACGGGCGGTCGGCACCGCCGGCCAGCACGTCGAAGATCGCGCCGAGCGGCATGAGCTGACCGACCGGCAGCGTGTCGCGGTAGTCGACAAGGAGCTGCTGCATCAGCTTCAGCGCGGTGCGCTCGCGCTGCAGCGCGCTGGAGATGTCGACCATGGCGTGGACGAATGCCGGGCTGAACGGGTACGTAAGGCGGAACGAGTCCCTGTCACCCTTGTCCCCGTGCGTGTCGAGCAGGATGTCCCAGGTCTGGGCCGGGACGGTGGTGGACTTGGCGAAGGCGTCATCAAGCATGGCCTTGGCGGCAGCGTCCTTGGGCTTCAGCAGCCGCTCGTGAACGATTGCCGGGAGGTTGTTGTCGGTCAGCGGAATGTGGTCGAACCGGCCGTCCCAGTACTTGAGGGTGTCAAAGAGGCTGGTGACCTCGTTTCCCGCGGCCGCCTTGGGGACCAGGTCCCGTAGGTCGCGCTGGCGGGGCACGAAGCTGATCACCGGGGCGGGCCGTTCGAGCTCGGCTGACTCGACGAGCTTGGAGACCTTTTGCGCCTCCGTGCTGACCTTCACATGATCGCCGATGTAGCCGGCGAGCCAGAGTACGAGCTCGTCAAGCAAAAGGACGATGGCGTCGAAGCCAAGGACGTTCTTGGCGTGCTTGCTGATGACCGACAGGCCCTCGTCCAGCGGGACGTACGATTCCTGGTCTGCCCTAACGGCCCGCGCGTACCTCTTGTACGGGCCGGCGAGGAGGTCGCCGACGAGCCGGCGGCGCTCCGCGCCGCCTGGGGGCTGGGCGAGCGCCTCGTCCAGGGACCTGGAGTCCCAGTCGGGCGTACCCCACTCCGCCGCTTCTTCGTCGCTAGCCGGAAGCTGGGCGATGAACGCCTGGTCGCCAAGGCGCTGCCGGTCGGCCTTCGCGTCATCGATGAGCTGGTCGTCAACGTAGACGTCGGGCAGCGGCCTGCCGGGATAGGTCTTGGCAACGTGGGCAACATAGCCGCCGAGGATGGCGGCGTCCAGGGACTGTGAGTCGGGCAGGTGATAAGGCACGAGCAGGAACTTCCGCCCGCGCATCCAGGGGTCGTGCTTGGCGACGACATCCGCCAGGCCCTTCTTCCCGCGCGCGTCCGCGTCGCCGGAGAGGATGGCATGCAGCACGGCCATGAAGTGGCTCTTGCCGGAGCCGAACGAGCCGTCGAGGTAAGCGGCCCGCGAGCTGCCGGTTTCCACGGCGGACTTGATGAGGCCGAGGGCCTTGTCAAAGTTGGCGGCAAGCGAGTCGGTGACCACGTAGTCGGTGATCGTTGACTTCTGCCCGACACCCTTGGCCAGCGCCAGGACGAAGTCTCCCGCGTGGACCTCATCCGGGATCTCGACAAGATCCCGCAGCAGTGCCTGGCCGTTCACACTTCCTCCCCGCCCGATCTGCATCGGCGGCCGCGGCCGCTTGCGCGCGAGCAGCCTTAAATCGCCATCTTAGGCCCGCCCTGGGTGAACAGGCGGCTTCCCAACCCTCACTCCTTCCGCTTACGGCTGCCTCTGGCGGACGGGGCTGGGGTCCAGTTACGGAGGTCGTCTTCGGTTAGCGAGCGGCTTTCGCGCTGGGCGGTCAGATAGCCGTCGTAGGCGTCGGCGTAGCTCATGCCGAAGTCCTGGTTCACCTCGCCATGCCACTGGCGGACCCAGGGCATGACCTCAAGCAGGCCGGCCACAAGGCCCGGCAGCTTCGGCGTCTCCCAGCCGTCCACGTCCGAGCGCTCCTGGATCAGCGTGATCAGCGCCGCCGCCTGCTCGCGGTGATCCCAGCCGGCCCAGCCGATCAGCAGGGACTTCTGGTCGCTGTCTGGGCTGGCGTCGGGGTAGGAGATGAAGCGCTCCTTCGGAACGTCCAGCATGCCGCGGTGCCGCCAGTAAGACTGCTTCTGGAAGTCGGCGCCCGCGTACTTCGGCGGGACGTCGATATCCAGCTTCTTGCCGGTCGCGTCCTCTTCTCGCTGCAGGTCCCAGGTCCGCTCCCACTGGCGGCGCTTGTCCAGACCGGACGGCTTGTACCTGTACTGAGCCAGGAACGGGACGTGCTCCTCGGCGATGATCTCTTTCAGCACGTCGCCCAGGTCCGCGTCCGGGCCGCGCAGCAGGCGCGCCACCGACACCACGTCAGCATCCGTACGCAGCCGGTCGGCCAGCCGGTTCACCGTCATCGGCACCGGCTCGCCATCCGCGCCGAACCACAGCGACCGCTCCTCACACCTATCCAGCAGCCAAGTCGTAAGTGCTTCGGCTTCCTTCTTCTCCCACGGTTCGGACTGCCACCGCCGCTTGCATTCGGGCCGCTCGATCAGTGCGATATTCCGGTCCCGCTCAATAATCTCGATCCGCCGCGCGACAACCTTCCGGTAAGCCTCTGGCCAATGCGTCGGGATCTCGGTGATTGGAGTTGATCGATGACGCGCGAACCACTGCGTTTCGATCTCACCGCGCTCCACGCGTCGAGCGAGCACAATCTCGAAGGCTCGCTCTCCAAGCTTGATCTCGGGCGCAATCTCGGGCGCCATCCCCGGTTCCACGATCAGACCCACGGCGTCCTCATCAGAGATCAGTCTGTAGCGCCGATAGACATCCCAGTCCAGTTCTTCTTGAAGGGCAATCATCTTCCCTCGAACGGACCCGTGCTCCGCGCGAGTCGCATCCAGCATCGCCCGTATGGGAGTGCCAGAGGCGCACACAGTCGATGGCTCCAGGTAAACGAGTCGCTGCGCCAGGGCGTCAAGCTCCCTCGCACGTTCGAGTGGCAAGTTGAAAGGGATAGGAAGCTGCTCTACCTTCGCTGCGCCCAGGTCATAAAAATTCTCCCATGGAATCGTTGTCTGTCTCGCACCATGGGCATCGACAGTGCTTCCTCTGTTCTGCGTCACCTGCTTGAGCCAGAAGCAGGCGGTGGAACTATTAAGCACGCCAAGCAGCGCGAGATGTTCATCCTCAGTTGCATCCGCAGGTAGCTTGATAACTGGGGCATGGCGATTGAAGACCACATTATCCCCTCGATCCAGCACGAAGTGATTATGCGTGGTTACGACAGCGAAAGCGATCGACAGCGGAACTCGCAGCTTGTTCGAAGTGAGGCGCCCATACTCTGACCACTTAAGGCCAGCCTGAACCTTTGTTTTGCCGCCGAAAAGGACGCTGCTAGATACAGGCACCCTACATGGCCACATAAACTTCAGAAGGTCGCCGGAAACATCGATAGGCGCAAACTTATCGTCGTATGGGAAAATTGCCGTATCGAAATCTGTTACACACCAATCTCGTAGGCAATCTCCCGTGATCATCTTCCTGAGCCATGGACTCGGTATGCGATGCGCTCGAGCGGCATGACCGGGAAGGAGAAACAGGTCGTCAGAAAGCGTAAACGACGTGATGCCAACCGAGCTAGTCTTGTCCGCGACACAACCGGCAGCGTTGGAACTTATTATCTCAGTAGCCTCGACAGCTCCGCCTCCGCTCAGGCTCCAAGGATACTTCGCGAAATGAGCACGCGGCAAATCGACGGCGGTAACCCACTCGCTCTCACTGCCAGGTGCTCCGATCTGATTTAGGATCGCTTGCCAGACGAAACCTTTAGCCGGGTCATCTGGCTGATACGGCTCTCCGCGTCCACCGAGCACAGCGCGAACCGTCGAGTCGAAACGCGGGAACCGCCGCCGTCCAACCAGTATGACTGTAGGGGTACCATGCCCAGGAATATACGCGCCCGATGTATCGATTACATGGGTCAGATCGACTGTAGTAAAGTATTCATCGATTAGTTTCTTGCCGAACTCGCGTTTCATAAAAGAATTTCCGGTGATCTGGCCCGTATAGCCAACGTCCCGGATCGCAAGCTGGAAAATCCGTTCCGCAAAAGGAACTGAAAGGGAATATTTGCCAGAGCAACTCTTGTACGCTTTTCGATACCCCTCGTTCTCGACCTTGTCCTTGACCATGATGTAAGGTGGATTTCCAACCACCACGTGGTAGGTACCTACTTCGAGAATGTGGACAGACTTGATGAAGTCCTCTACGTCCTCGGTCCTGTACGAGTGGGTCCTCATCTCGCCGCTGAAGTCGAACTCAACTTGCTTGCCAGGTGCCCCCTTGCCGTGCAGCAGACTGTCGCCAATCGCGATGTTCAGGGGGAAGTCAACCTGCTCACTGAGACGCTCCAGGCCCCCTGCGCGCATAGCGGATAGCATCAGGCGAAATCTCGCGATCGCTACCGCGAACGGGTTCTTGTCTACGCCATGGACGGACGATAGGGCCTCGCGGATTAGCTCCCACTTGTCGGCGCTGGGCTTTTCCGCCTCCCAAGCCGTCAGCAACTTGCGGAACGCGCCTAGCAGGAAGTGGCCGCTGCCGCAGGCCGGGTCGATCGCACGCAGACGGTGCGGCAGACTCTCATGGCCGGACGGCGGGGCAGGCGTGAGGCCAAATTCCTCGATCGCGGGGTCCAGGGTGTACTTGAGGATGAACTCCTCGACGAACTCCGGGGTCTGCAGCAGGGCATAGGTCTTCCGCGCCGCTTCGGACAGATCCTGGTACAGGTCGCCGAGGAACCGGGTGTTCCATTCTGGGTCGGTGAGGTCGTACACCACCTGGCCGTCGGGACCCGTTTCCCGCCAGAACGCCAGCAGCGCCTTCGCTGCGTCGTGAGACGGGGTGATCGTCCACATCGGGTTGTGGCGCCGGTCGAACAGGCCCTTTGCTACCGGGGACACGGACATGGCTTCGAAGCCCGCAATGACCCAGTCGCGGTCGGTCTGTTCCGGGTGCTTCTGGAAATACTCGGCCTGAAGGTCGCGCGCGAGGTCAGCGCGCTCCCCGGGGCCGGTAATGAACGGGTACTCGATGAGGCCGTTGTCTTCGCAGAACCGCAGGAAGACGGTGCCGAGCACCCAGGCGACCGCGACCTGGGTGACGCGCTCGCCGAGCCAGGTCTCGAAGGTGGCGGCGGTGCGGTTAGCATTCTTCGCGGCGCGCCACTCGACCTTCAGCCGGGCGTCCGCCAGGCCGGTCGGCGTCAGGTCCTTCTCCAGCGCGATTACCTGCTTCTGGAGTGCCTTCAGCAGGACTTTCGAGTCGATCATGACGCCATCAAGCCTTTCCCGCCACCGCTGTCACCATTGCCAAAGCCTTCCGGCACGTACAACTGCTCGGCGTCGCCGGGTATCACGCTCACCGTCGTCCGGTCGAGCTGCGGGAAGCTCTGCGGGTCTTCCATCGGGCACACCAGCCACAGGCCGAACGGGGATTCCGCGGCGTCTCGCGCCCCCCCGGCGAGCCGCGCGAGCAGTTCGAGGCCACCGCTGTAGCGGGCTAGCGGGGTCGCGTCGTGCAGCGCAACGATACTCCCGATCCCGGCCGCGCGGACGTGAGCCTCAAGCCGCTCCCAGGTCTGGGCGACAAGCTGCGCGAAGCCGTTGCGCGCGGCCGTTGAGGCTTCCGGCGAGTCGGCCTTGAGCACGACTTCCCATGCGGGGCGCCCCTGCTCAGCGCGGACCTCCTGGAGTAGCTTCACGAACGTCGCCGATACGTTAATCCCGGTCACGCCATCCATCGAGGCGATGTAGTCGGAGATCCGGGCCGCGTCTCGCACCGGCACCTTGAGTGCGATGAAGCCGCCGCGCCGACGGGCCTCGGCGAGCCGCCGGTGCGCCCGGGCGACGGCCTCGACCTGGACCGACCTGGACGCATCAGGGGCCGCCGCCCAGCGGGACCCGCGCGAGGAGCTGAGCTGGGTAGAGGAGCGGATGAACAGCCGGCCGTTAGAGCCGAGCGTCACCTCGTATTCAAGCTGGCGGAGCAGGTCCGCGATGCCCCGCTCTGTCGGCCGGCTCGGCTCGTTCAGGTCCGGGAACCGGGCGAGGACCCGGCGCACCAGCTCGGTCGGGACCGCCCCGTCGTCGGAGATCACGCTGCCCGCCTGGGCGATCTTCACTGCGCGGAGTGCGGACAGGTCACGCGGATACAGCTCTAGCCTCGGTGTCGCCGCGGTTTTCTCGGACGCGGCGGCGGCGAGCAGCACCAGGTCGGTGTCCGACAGCCGGGTCGCATGCTCGGCGGTGTCGACGGCGCGCAGCGCCTGCCGGATCTCGGCGACGCCCGGCAGCGGATCCCGGGCGGACAGTTCGTCGGCCTTCAGGCCCAGCAGCTCCGCGTAGATGAACAGCTCGTCGGCGTGCGGCGTGCCGTCCGCCGGCGCGCCGGCCAAAGCGACCAGGACCCGGTCGGAACCTGGCAGCCGGCGGCTGGCGAACCGCGCCGAATCCCGCCGTTCCTCGGTCTCCACGGCGGCGCGGACGCAGATTGTGGCAAGCCGGATCCGTTCGGATGGATCGGCAAGCTCCGACCCGCGGCGGGCGAGCAGGCCGGCGGCAAGCTGCCGCCAGCCCATGATCCGCCCGTGCTCCTGCAGGATCTCGGCGAGCTCCTCACGTACCGGGGTCAGCTCAGGTACGGACTTGAGCCACCGGCTGCGCAGCCGGTCCAGGTTCGCGGCGACTTCCGCCTCGGCGATGCCGGTGACTCGCGCGATCTCCCGCTGCCCCGCCCACGGCGACGCCACGCCGCCCGGTGCGCCTGCCAGGCCGACGACTCGTGCCAGGTCCCGCGAGCTCGGCACCAGCCGCCGCGCCACCTCATCGACGGACAGCCGCTCGGCGTCTTCGGCTGGTTCCACGGCGGGCTGCGGCTGGTGAGTCAGCCGCGTCCGTTCGGTATCAAGCTGGACTATCGGCGGGCCTGCAGTGTCCGTCCACTGGACGTCGAACCGCTGGCGCCATTCGCGGGAGAGGCGGACCAGTTCATACCGGGGGACGCTGCCGATGCCCCGCAGCCGGGTGATGCGGCCGGCCGGGATGCGGGCGAGATCACCTGCGGTCGAGACGTTCAGCTTCTGCATCGCCGCCGACAGCGCGTACGGGGACAGGCCCGCCGCCGCGAGCGGGGTGCCCGCGGTGGCCGCCGCGATGGCCTCGGCACGCTTGACTCGGGCCGCCTCGGCGCGTTCGGTACGGTCTCCCGCGGCGACGGGCTCTGCTGCCTCATCCGTGTCGCCGTCCTCGGTCGTTGAGGTGGTCAGCGGCGGGATGGTCTCCAGGTCGCGGAAGATGTCCGTCCAGGCCCTGGTCATCTCTTGCAGGGAGCTGAACCGCTGGCGCGCGTCGCGGTTCAGCGCCACCCGGAAGAAGGTTTCCAGGCCGTCGCGGATAACCGGGTCGAACAGGTCCGCGGCAAGCTGGACCTCCTCGCCGGGGTCGAGGAAGTCGGGGTCGGCGATGTCGTCGCCCCAGGATGGCAGCTCGCCGCTGGCCATCTCGTGCAGCGTGACGGCGACCGCATACAGTTCTGCGGCTTGGTCGTAGCGGTCGCGGCGGCTGGTGCGGTGACCCTTGCCCGTGGCCTGGCCGGACTCGCCAAGGAAGGGGTCTAGGTAGTCGCGGGTGCCGACGCTGACCTCGGTGTCCGGGGTACCGGCCAGCGAGAAATCGATGAGGACCAGCTCGCGGCCCTTCTTCTCCAGCGGGCGCAGCACGAGGTTGTCTGGCTTGATGTCGCGATGCCAGATTCCGCGCCGGTCCAGGAACTTCAGGGCCTGGAACAGGTCCTCGCCGAGCCGGTCCAGCTCGTTGGCGCCGAGCGGGAAGTGGCGGCGGATCTCCTCGGCGAGGGAGTCGCCCTCGATGTACTCGATCCCGATGATGGTTCGCCTCTTGTCCGGTGGCCCTGCCTCGAAGGGGGGATCGAGAAGGCGGACGATGTGGGAGTCGTTGAGCTGGCTGAGCTGCTCAGCCTCCCGCACGAGGCGGCCCGCGGCCGACTCGCTGACGGCGACCTTGTAGACGCGTCTCGCTTCGTCCTTCTTGACCAGGTAGGCGCGAGAGGTCGAGCCCTTCCCGAGGACGCGCTCGACAGTCCAGCCGTTGATCGTGTCGCCTCGGCCTGCGGTGAGCGGGTCGATGTCCGGCTCTGCCTCCGGCTCGGTCAGCTCGTCCTCGATCGTGTCGAGCTGGCGGAGGAACTGGCGGACCGACTCCGTGCGGTCGGCGGCAGAAAGCTGCGTGGCCCCGCTGACGAGATCGTCCATGGCGGAGCTGACCGAGTCCGCCACCGAGGACGGGACGAGCGCGTGCTCGGTGGTGAGCTTGCCCGCGAGCTCGCCGCGGCTGGATGCCGGCGGCTGGCCGGTCAGGATGAGGTAGCTGACTGCCCCGATACCGAAGACGTCGAGCAGCGCCGGGGCAGCCTCATCTTTCGTGAACTCAGGCGCGAGATACGGTCCGGCGGACAGCTCGACGTGCTTGCCGAGCGATCCCTGCCCGGCGAACATGGTGCTCGTCCGGGGGCCGTTCCGGCCTGCAGGACCATTGGTGCCGGTAGCGGTGCCGTGCGGGCGGGCGGCGACCTGCCAGTCCGCGATTCGCAACCGCGGGTAACGGCCGTCAAGCTCCACCCAGACCGAGCGGGGCGCGAGAGCCCGGTGGTACAGGTGGCGGCGGTGCGCGTGGTCCAGGGCCTCGGCGAGCTGGCGGATCATCTCCAGGCGGGTTTCGACGGGCAGGTCGGAGATGGTGGTGGCGGCCATGAAGTGGTCGAGCCGCTGCCAGGACTTCCCGTGCTGGAAGACGACGGCCGGCCCTGGGCGCAGTTCCTCGCTGTACTGCTCGGCCCGGACGATGCCGTCATGCGAGATTCCCTGCAGCGCGAGGTACTCGCGGTGCGCGGCGCGCTGGACCGACTTCCGCTCCTCATCGGACGCGGACCGCTCGGAGAGGTAGACGCGGACGCGGCGCTCGTAGTCGTTCGGCAGGGCAGGGTTGGTCGCGATGTAGTCCGCCCACGTCGGGCCGGCATCGAAGGACTTGGCCGCCAGCTCGTACGGGCCCACCTTGCCGACCCGGTGGACGCGGGCGATGCCGATCTTCTCCATGAGCTTCGGGAGCTGCTTGGAGAAGGTCGGCGTGACGCGGTTCCTTTCACTCGCCGGAGGCCGGTTGAGGTAGCCGTTCCAGATCCCCGGCAGGTGTGTGGTGGCGGTCTTGTCGTCGCGGCCGTAGACGCGCTGAAGCTGGAACTCATCGAACCGGCACACGAGGTTCTCAGCCGACAGGAAGACGACCGGCTCGATGCGCGGGACAGGGTCCTTGACGTTGAGCTGCCTGGCGGCCCTTTCGAGCTGGTTCTTGAGCTCCTTGCACTTGGCGTCGGTGAAGTGCAGCGGGTTCTCGATCGTCCGCAACTTGTCGCCGTCCCGGAACAGCCAGGTGGAGCCATTATTCGTCGCCGTGCAGGGGTGGCTCTTGATCTCGACGAGGTACAGGCCGCCCGGCGTCGCGATGAAGAGGTCGACTTCCCTGACGTGGCCGCTGCTCGCGGTGAACGTGAACGTCTGCCAGGCCCGGTACGGCTCGGCCTCGGGCATCAGGGCCTTGATGAAGTCCAGGGCCTCCTGCTCCCAGGGGAAGGAGGACCGTTGGCCCTGCCATCGCTGCGATTCCCCGCTTGTGCCGCCCACGGAGCAAGCGTAGAGGAAGCGCCTGCACTGTGTGATGTACGACCGCTAGAGCTGACGTTCCGCCAGCGGTCTGGGGCAGGGTGGCGAAGAGGTGGTGTACCCGTTGCCCGCCCGGGCCGCCCGGGCCGACGGCAACGGCAGCAACCCGGGTTTCCTGACCACGGCAGCCCCCGGTACCGGCGGGCCGGCCGGCGCGGGCCCGCGCCGGCCCGGCGGCCCGGCCACTTGCCCCGGCCACCCGTGGTGAGCATGACGGGGGTTTCGGGCAGTCGCGGTTCCGGAGCGCCACCGGATACGGCCACCAGCCGGCGGCCGCTCCGGAACCGCGACTGGCGAGCCGCCCCGGCCACCGGATACCCCAGCCACGCTGAGCGGCTCCTTCGGCCTCGGCCACAGCGCCAGACGGCAGCCCGCAGCGCCGCGCCGACGGCCACCACGGAGTCCCAGCCCAGCCAGACGCCACCCGGCGCCGACCCGCGTCGGCCCGGCCACCGCAACCAGCAGCTCGCCGACGCGAAGTCCGGGCGCGAGATCACCCAGGGGTTTGCGGGGTTCGTGATTTTGTGCGGGTATCCGGGTGGTCGCATCTCCGGGTGCCCGGGTGCGGGTCTGTCCGGACGAGAATGTTCTCCCACGACAACTGGTGGCCGTTTACGTCAAAGACAATGAGTTATTTTGGTTGCGGTCGACGGCTGGTGCGGGGGCGTGGCGGGGGTTCGCGCGGGAGTGCGGCCCTCCGGTGGTGGCCCGTCCGTGGTGCGGGTCCAGGCCAGGGAAACCAGCGGTCCCGGTCGGCCGACCTCCACTACGCGACGTTACCAGCCTGAATGGATATGACCTGACCACCATGCATGGTGGAGAAGTCCAATCACGGCTCCTCCCGCAACTGACGAAGCGTGTTGCGGCCGACAGCGACGAGTTCGGGGTCCGTGTTCTCTTGGCCGCGGGCGAGGGCGGTCAGGGCGTCGAGGGCGCCCAAGTGCCAGGTGAGCCGGTCTTCGGTTGGGCTGAGCGGGCGTCCGTAGCCGTCGAGGAATGCGTCTCGCAGGTCCGGCTGGCCTGGCCAGGTGCGGAACCGGAGGCGGACGAGGTCGCGGGCGGATAGGTCGATACGCGCGTGCTCGAAGTCGATGACCGAGACGTCTCCAGGCGAGCTGACCAGCCAGTTGCGGGGCTGGAAATCCAGGTGGCAGGGACCTCCGGACGGAATGTCCGCCTGGCCGATGGCTGCCAGGTGATCTCGGATGACCGCCTTGTCGTCCGGCGTCAGCAGCGGCGCGGCCCGGCTGGCCCAGTGGGCGGCCCGCTCCCGGAGCCAGTCGCGGTACCCGGGCATCGTGACCGGGGTCTCGGCTTCATGGAAGCATCGCAGGAGCAAGCCGATCCGACGACAGGCATCTAGGGTGAGGTCGCTGGGGCGCGGGCTGGCGCCGGGTAGTGCGGTGGTGGCGACTATCATCGCCGCGTCGTCCACGGCGACGAGGACGGGCGCGGACGGCCCTAGCGCTGAGGTCCAGTGGCGGTAGGCGTGTACCTCTCGCTCGTGCAGGGTCCTGCTCAGGTGCTGCTTGACCACGAACTCGCCACCGGACGCGGCCTCGACCCGGATGACCTTCCCTGCCAGGACGGCGATCCGTTCGGATGACGGTTGCTGGTCTTCACCGGCTGGCCTCTCCGGCGAGCTGGCGTGCCTGTCGACTGGCGTCGACGTGCTGGTACCAGCGGCGCAGCGCGCTGGCGATCGGCCCGTTGCGGCTGGCCGCGACTGCGGCGGCTGTCTCAAGGTCCCCGGCCTTGCGTGACCGGTAGCTGGCAAGCACGCAGGACAGCTCCGCCAATCCCGGCTCTCGCAGGGGCATGCCCGCGATGACGGCCGCGAGCACATCGTCGAGCGTCTCCCATGGTGTGGCCAGCGGTGTCATCCGCGGGCCAGGGCCTGGGTTCGCGGGGACCTGCCTGGCACCGGGGATGTCGTGGTCGTACAGGTACAGGGAGTCGATGCTGAGCCGGTAGGAGCCCAAGCCCGCGCCGAGCCAGCCGGAGAGGAGCTCCTGCAAGATGGTGGTGGTGAAGATGTCGTAGCAGAACCCGAGCCACAGGTCCTGGCTGCGCATCGTGGTGTGCATGTCGAGCAGCCCGTCGCGCAGGAAGAACCGGTATCCGAGCGTGCACGGGACGTCCTTGTGGCCGAGCGCGTCGGCTTCTGGGTCATAGAGCTGGATGACGGCCCGCGGGGTGCCCGGGTCGGCTGTGAGGGCCTGCCGGACCTGGGCGAGCTGGTCGGTCGTGCCGTGCCAGTGGCGCAGCCGGGGCCCGTAGGCGCCCATCAGGCGGCCGTCATCGGCGTAGTCGGCGAGCCGCTCGTTGAACAGGTAGATCCACTGATCGTCCGATCCGGACAGGATCCACATCGCCTCGGCAACGGCGAACGCCGGGTTGATCACCCGCGCTGGAGGCAGGTCCACCAGCCGACGGCGCGGATCGGTCAGCGTCAGGACCGCGCCGAGCACCTCGGTGGTCGCTAGCCCGCGCGGCGCGGTCGGCCTGCCGGTGGCCAGCACGGCCTGGCATGCCTGGGCGAATAGCTCGCTGGCCGAGCCAGCGGTCAAGGTGAGCGTCATCGGGCCGCCTCCGCCATCGCGAGGGCCGCTGGGTTCTCCCGGGCGGCCAGCCAGTCCCACTGCCGGCGCAGCCCCTCCTCCAGCTCCACCGCCGGCTGGTAGCCGAGCAGCTCGCCTGCCCTGGTCAGGTCGGCGGCGGTCACGTCGATGTCGCCGGGCTGGGCAACCCGCCGCTGCGCGGGCACCTCGGCGCCCGCGAGCCGGGCGATCACCTTGCGGGCCTCCGACAGCGGCACGCTACGCCCGGACGCAACGTTAATGACCTCGGCCCGCACGTCAGCGGTGGCGGCGGCGATCGTCGCGGCGACCGCGTCGGAGACGCAGGTGAAGTCGCGGCGCTGGGCACCCGTCCCGTACAGCGACATCGCCCGGCCTGACAGCGCCGCCCGCATGATCCGGCTGAACGCCATGTCCGGGCGCTGCCGGGGACCGTACACGGTGAAGTACCGCAGCGCGACCACGCTGGTGGCCGCGCCCCGCTGGTTCGCATAGGCCAGGCACAGCCGCTCGGCCGCCAGCTTCGACACTCCGTACGGCGACAGCGGCAACGGCAGGTCACTCTCCTGCGAGGGCTTCCCGGTGCCTGGCCCGTAGACGCTGGACGACGAGGCGAACACCAGCCGGGGCACGTCGGTGGCGACACACGCCTCCAGCAGCCTCTGGGTACCCGGGACGTTGCAGGCCACCTAGTCGCCGAACCTGTCACCCCACGACCTCCGCACGCCCGGCAAGCCCGCCAGGTGGAACACCGCCCGGACGCCCTCGCACACCATCGCCAGATCCCCGCCCGTGACGTCACCCGCCACGAACTGGAAGCGGGGATCGCCGGTCAGCTCCGCCAGGTTCTCCCCGGCCACCGGGTCGCTTACCGGGGACCTGACATCAAGGCCGGTCACAGCCCAGCCCCGGCACAGCAGCTCGGCCGCGAGGTGCGAGCCGATGAACCCGGCCACGCCGGTAATCAGTGCCCTTTCCATGTCACCTCCTGATTTGGGTTAAGGTCGAGTCGCTCGTTGCCGGAGCCCGGCCTGGTGTGGCCGAACTCCGTGCCGTTTGGCATGCCGTTCACCGTTGGGATCCGCCCTGCGGCAATTCGCCGTCGGCCGGGACGGCTAGAGATGGGAAACTCGGCCCAGACGCACTTCCCTGGCCCGGAAGGGGCGTGGTACCAGCCCCACCGGGCGCTTGTGAGTTCATGGACCAGGTCAAGGCCCCGGCCGCTCTCGTCGGTATCGCCAACGCTCTTGCGGGCTGGCACGCCGTCGGCTTCATCCCAGACTTCAGCGACCAGGACCGCCTCGCCGACGAACAGCCTGACCTGGATCACGGGTATGCGCCCGTCGAAGGCGGCGGGGTGCCCGTCGGGGCCGCCGGACGCATTGACCGCGTTGGCGGTAAGCTCGCTGACCACGAGTTCGACGGTGTCTGTCAGCTCGCTCAGCCGCCATACGGCGAGCGTGCCCCGTACATGGCCGCGCGCGGTGGCCGGCGCGGTTCGCAGGGCACCCAGCGGCGGCAGGACACTCCCCGCCAGCCAGGCCGCAGGCTGGCCGCTCACCGCGCACCCCTGGCGCCGGTTGCGGAGGTCTTCTCCCGAATGAGCATCAGGCGCCTGCCGGTACCTGCGATGACGGCGAGCCGGGATCCGGCCGCCCGGCCGTGGCCGAGGTGCGCCCGCGTGGGAATGACGACCCCGTAGCTGGGCTCCATGGTGAGCACGTCGAGCAGACCCGTGAAGCCGGGTGCCTGCACGGTGTCGTCGCCGGTGTCGGTGAACACCGCCGCGAGCGTCAGCTCGTGCTGCTCGCAGTACCCGGCCACTGCCCTGCTGAGCGCGGCGCGGCGGGTCCGGCCCGCTGCGGTCAGGAGCAGGTAGCCGTAGACGACCGGCCCCGGCACCTGCCGCTGCTCGGTAATGAGCCCCATGTGCTTCCCTCCCGCCTGCCAAGGTCTCTGCCATTGAGCATCCGGGTTGGCGCAGACGCGGCCAATGACCACGTGTAGTACTTCCGTTGCACTTTCGGTGCAGCGTCCGGGAGGATCGTGCTTGCATGGAAAGCAGAAGGGAGGCGGTTCCCGGTGAGCACCGTGCAACTGTGGACCGGACGCGAGACCCGCGCCCTGCGCGGGGCGCTGCGGCTGAGCGTCCGCGCGTTCGCCGAGCACCTGGGCGTCGCCCCGCGCACAGTGTCGAAATGGGAGCGCCTCGGCGAGACGACCCGGCCCTACCCTGACACGCAGGCCATCTTGGACACCGCGCTGCAACGGGCGACCCCAGAGGCACAGGCCCGGTTCCAGATCCTGCTGGCCGGCACCCCGTACGCCCCGCCGCTGCCGAGGCAAGCCCCGTCAGTCTGGGACTTCGAGACCTGGGCGGATGACCTGGAGCGGGCCGTCATCGCGCTGTCCCGGCAGGACTTCACCACCTCGACGATGCTCACCGGGCGATGGCTGGCCCGATTCCCTGCCGGGCAACTGGACGCCAGGGGCCTGTACCTGCACGCCCGGTCCCTGACCCTGCTCGGCGACGCGCACCGCGACCAGGGCAAGCTGCGCGGCCCGCAGTCCGCCATGAGCTCCTACCGCCGGGCGCTGTCGCTCTACGGCGAACTGGACATCCCGCGCCGTGTCGCGCAAATCGAACTCTCCCTAACCGTCGTGTCCGAGATGGGCGGCGAACTCCAGGCCGCGGCTCGCGACTACGCGCGGCTCGCCACCGACGAGCGGCTCAGCGACCGGGACCGCGCCCGCTCCCGGCTGTGGATCGGGACCGCGCTAAGCAAGGACGGCGAGCACGCGCACGCCACGTCCGTGATGAGCGAGGCAGCCCGCGAGTTCGACGACCTCGGCGAAGCCGACGACTGGTCAGTCGCCCACCAGAAGCTCGCCCTCGCCCACCGCGGCGCCGGGAACCTCACCGAGGCCCAGCGCCTCATCACCATCGCCGGGGCGAGCGGCACCACCGGGACGCCGATGCAGAAGGTCCGCCTGTCCACCGCCCAGGCCCATATCCTGCTTTCCGACACCGGAACTCGCGCCCAGGGACTGGCCCTGCTCGACGAGACCGCCCGGCTCGCGCTGGACAGCGGGCTGTCCCACCAGTTGCGGTCTATCGAGTCCATCCGCGTGGACGTGCTCGCAGAGGCCCGGTGATGCCCCTGGCAGAGAGGAACCCGTTGAGCACCGCACACGCCGCCAGCAGCCAGCATCACGCCGACGCACAGCTGATCTGGGACTTCCACCAGCTCGGGCACCAGCTACGGCCTTGCTCAGCCGGGATCGGGCTGGGCAGCCACGACCTGGGAGTCGCGACGCTCGCCGCCGACCTGTACCTGGCAGGACTGTTCCCGGTGCTGGTGTTCTCCGGCGGCAACAGCCCCACCACGGCGGACGTGTTCCCGCGCGGCGAGGCCGTCCACTACGCCGAGCACGCCATCGCCCTCGGCATCCCGGAAGACGCCATCATTATCGAGCCGCGCGCCGCCAACACCGGGCAGAACATCGACTACTCCCGCGACGCGCTCGCCGCAGCCGCGATACCCGTCACTTCTGTGATGCTGATCTCCAAGCCCTACATGCAGCGCCGCGCCTACGCCACCATCCGCAAGGCGTGGCCCGAAGCCGAGCCGGTGTGCGCGTCGGAGGACATCACGTTCGACGAGTACCTGAAGTCCATCGGCGACGACAAGCTCGTCATCGACATGCTCGTCGGCGACCTCCAGCGCGTCATCGAATACCCCGCGCATGGCTTCGCCATCGCCCAGGACGTCCCCGCCGACGTCACGGACGCCTACCAGCGGCTGATCGCCGCCGGGTACGACAGCCGCCTTATGAAGGAGTGACAGCCATGGCAGGAATGCTGTGCGCCATCCACCAGCCCAACTTCCTGCCCCGCCTGTCCACCCTCGCCAAGATCTACGCCGCCGACATCTGGGTCATCCTCGACGACGTCCAGTTCACCCGCCGCGACTACCAGCACCGCTGCTACCTCCCCCCAGTCGCCGACGCCCAACTCCCCGGACGATGGCTGACCATCCCCGTCCACCTGCCAGGCGGCCGGTCAACCCTGATCAAGGACGCCAGGATCGCCGAGCCCGCCCTCACCGCAAAGCGGACCTCAAGCGTCCTTCGGCACTACTACCGGCGTGCGCCGTACCGCAGCGACGTCCTGGACATGATCCCTGGGATCGAAGAAGCGATCACGGGCACCGACCGACTCGCCAACGTCAGCGAGCACACCACGATCACCCTGCTCCGCCTCCTGAACTGGCCGGGAGCAATCTGCCGCAGTAGCCACATTCCAGCTCGTGCAGGCCGCTCCGAGCGACTGGCCGACCTCACGCGCGCCGTCGGGGCATCCTCGTACCTTTGCGGGACGGGAGGCAGCCGCTACCTCGACCAGGCCCCCTTCGTCTCACTTGGACTCACCGTCACGAAGTTCAGCCCGCCACAGCACATCGCCGACCATTCCCTAGAGACTGCCCGACGAGTGTCAGTCTTGGAAGACCTAGCCGCACTAGGACCCGGACGTCTCTCTTCTACCATTCGCGAGCATGCCCGACTTACGTGTGATGCGATCCTACCAACTGGGACCAGGATCGGCATACCCAAGCAGCCGGTCTCTGCCCGCTAGCTGACCAGATCGAGCCAGCCAGAGAAGGCAGCAACCCTGGCAGCCCAATGAGGAACGGTCCCCCCCGAATGATAAATCGAATACAGGATTGGTCTCTTAATCGGCTTTGTCGGGTCCTTATCCAGGGCGATGGCGCCAGAATTGCGCCCCTGGTTCGAGGGGGCCGATTCATGGCGGCTGGGAGCGCCGTAGGAGTGGCACCCCAGCTGGGGCCGCCGACGGCGGCGAGGTGTGCTACGGCGCTGCGGGCGGCATCGGCTTGGAGTTTACGCTGCTGGGCCGCGCACAGTCGGGCGACCGCATGAGCCAGTCCAACGAGCCCGATGATCAGAGCGCGGCGGGTGGCGGTCCGCTGACGCACAGGGACACAGCCTGCTAGCAGGTAGGCGGCGGTACGGAGCATCGCTCCATCGCGAGATGGAGTTGCCGGCCGACTCCACGGGGCGCGGGCGGCCCGACCCAGTCCCTCTGAGGCCAGGCGTAGCTCGGGGCTCCCGGTGGCCTCGGCCGCAGCGATTAGCAGGTCAGCGGCGGCGTATGCGATGTCGGCGCGCCCTGATCGAGCCGTGGCGATCTCGGCCGCGGCCTGATGAGCGACCGCAGCGGCGTGCGTGTAGATTTGTGCGGCGTCGATCCCGGCGAACATGTCAGCGCCGGGCGGGGCGCCGGTCCTTCCGGTGTGCCAGCGGGCACGCAGTTCGCCGAGCCGCAATGCAGGAGCGAGCGTGCCGCCGCCGAACCAGACCGGCTGCCCTGCCCGGTCAGCCAGGCCGGGCAAGGTGACGGTGTAGCCGACCAGGCGATCGACCCCAGTTGGATCGCACGGCTGGCGCCGCGAGTGCCTGGCTCTCGGTCTCGAACGGTCCGTGATCATTCACTGGGTCGGGCACTGGGTCTTCAATCGTTGGATCGGCTGGGCCAGGCCCGCCCCCGGTTCGCGACTGGCGGCGGGCCGATCGCGGTTAAGGGGTCTTCTCGGGTATGCCAAAAGCCCGCAGGGCGGCAGCCATGCGGGTGGCGTCAGTGGCAGAAATCAGGCGCGGGACACGGCGATCGGCCGCCTTGCGGAGGCGAAGAAAGCCAGGATTATCCGGCGGGCAGAAACCCGCGGAACGGGGGTCCCGTCGCGCTGCGGCGGAACTGTGACGGAACTGAGCCGAACGGCCTCCGCTCCGTCGCAGGTCAAAGACCTGAATGGGGGTGAGCCGGCCTGTAGGCCGGGTTCTGTGCGCCCGCTTGCGCGGGGCGGCGGTCATCCATCTGGGACTGCCGTTGCCGGCAGCCTCGTGCGGTCTACCCGCGGGCATCGGGCGGGCCGCCCTCGATCGCTCGCGCAGGGAACCGCTGGTTCCCTTCTTGACCTTGCTCCGGGTGGGGTTTACCAAGCCGCCGTAGTCGCCTGCGACGCTGGTGGTCTCTTACAACGCCGTTTCACCCTTACCCCGCGTACCAGACGCGGGGCTGTCTGTTTTCTGTGGCACTTTCCCGCGGGTCACCCCGGGTCGGCGTTACCGACCACCCTGCCCTGTGGAGCCCGGACCTTCCTCACCGGGCTTGCGCCCGGCGCGACCGCCCGGCCGACTCACCCATGCTCAGGATACGCCGAGCGCCACCGGGCCCGCGTAGGTTACCGACGCGGTGCCGGCGAATGAGCGAGCGAGTCGATGGCGGCGGCCACGGACTGCTCGGGCGGACCGGTGAACGATTCCCCGGCGAACATTGCCTCGACGACGAACACGCCGTGCTTGCGGTCCGCCCGCGCGGCGACGCGGCCGATCAGGTGCTCCCCCGCCAGTACCGGCATCACGTAGTAGCCGAACTGCCGCGTGGCCTTGCGGAGGACGGCTCGTCGTGCCCGATGTACTTCTCGTTCTCCTAGAACCGGCCGTTCCAGGTGCCCCGGGATCCTGGCACATGACGGCGGGCTTGACCCGGAACCTGCCAGGCGCGTCTCACTCTCCGCATGCTCAGCCTCCTCAGCTTCGATCAGCATCGCTCGACTGACACCACCCTGACACAAGATCGGCGCCGCAGCGGCTTACGTGCCGCAGATTCTAGGGCACGGTTTGGTGAACCAAGATCAGCTCACCGGACCGCGAACCTGGCTGGTCACGTCGTCCCGCGCTTCGTCATCACGCTGCGGCTCTGGTGACGGCGGGACGGTCGGCAGCGGGGCGGGCCGGGTCCGGGCCGGGGCGAACGCCAGGCCCGCGGCCAGGCCGGCGAACGGCAGCACCGGGAGCAGGTACCGGTAGTCGAAGTCGGCGGTCGCGATGGGGAACACCAGCAGCACTACGCCGGTGACCCAGGGCAGCATGCTGCCTGCCCGGCGGGACCAGGCCAGCCGCGGCCGCCGTTCCCGCAGCCCCTCGATCCGCACCAGTCCGCCGAGCCCCATGACCATGATCAGCCCGAACAGCGGGCCGTAGGTGTAGAGGATCCGCTGGGACAAGATGATCAAGGAGGCGAACGGCTGCACTACCCGGCTCGGGGACGCGTGGCCGTAGCTGATCGCGTCCTGGTACGCGGTGCCGCCGGCAATCCACGCCTTGGTGTCCGGGATCCACTGGGTGTACAGCGTGAAGTTGTAGTAGCCGACCGTGCCGGCGTCCGGGTACTTGTGCCGCGGCCATTCCACCGACAGCGCCAGGCCCTTCACTACTGCCTTGACGTAGCCGAGCGGCTGCGCCTCGATGGCGCGGATGGCGAAGTCACGCAGCAGCCGGTCGTTCGCGGGGGTCACCGGCCCGCCCGGGAGGCCTTGGTGAATCTGCGGCTGGTGCCAGATGAAATCACCCGGTGCCGTCCGGGTGGCCGGGGTACCCGAGGGGCAGATCTTCAGTTCGTCGGCGGGCGGTTTGATGACCGAGCATTGAGCGAAGGAGGACACCCGACCCCACAGGAAGAACCCGTCGGCCCGGCTCAGCGTGAAGCTGCCCTGCTCGTGGTCGAACCACGTCGCGTAGGAAAGCACCGGCGCCGCGCAGCCGAGGGCCATCACCACCGCGACCAGCCAGCCGCGCCAGGTCCGCCGGCCACGCCACAGCAGGTAGAGCGGGAACAGGGCGAGCAGGGGCAGCCCTTCGCTGCGGACGATCACCGCGTAGCCGACCAGCAGGCCCGCGATCAGCGCGGTGACCCACGAGGTGCGGCTGCGCCACAGGATCAGCAGCATGGCCAGCATGATGAGGAAGGTGAACAGCGCCTC